>DAIDKA010000257.1 GCA_027451085.1 Gammaproteobacteria bacterium | reverse complement strand
CCCCACCCTCACCCACTTCGGTTTCCAATCCCTGCGGCAGCCGCGCAAGCGTCGCTGACAGCCCCGCGGTCAGCGCCGCGGCATGCACCTCGGCGGCGCTGGCTTGCGGCCGCTTGTAGCGCAGATTGTCCGCCAGGGTGCCACGGAAAATCGCGCCGTCCGCGGCCACCACGCCGATCTGGCTGCGCACCTCCGACGGGTCCAGCAACGCCAGGTTCTGGCCGTCGAGCAGGATCTCGCCGGACTGGATGTCGTACAGGCGCAGCAGCAGGTCCGCAGTGGTGGTCTTGCCAGCGCCCGACGGCCCTACCAGCGCCGTGGTGCGGCCGGCCTCCAGCACGATGGACAGCTCCTGCAGCACAGGTCGGTCAGGGGTGTAGCCGAAGCACACGTTGCGGAACTCCACGCGCCCCGGGCCGGACCGCAATTCCTCGCCGTTCAGCAGTTCCGGCTCGGTCTCCAGCAGGCGACTGGCCCTGGTCAGCGAAGTCAGGTGCTCCTGCAGCGTCACCGAAATGGATGACAAGGATTCAATGGGCGAGTACAGGCGGTCGAGGTAGACCACGAACATCACGACGTCACCGGGCGTCAGACCGCGCTCCAGCACCAGCCAGCCGCCAAACCCCAGCACCAGCGCCTGGCTCAGGTAGCTCAGGGACGACTGCATGAAGATGTAGCGGTTGGCCAGGCGGTTGCGTTCAGTATGGGTGGCATAGGCTTCGCTTGCCTGCTGCTGCAACCGCTCGGTCTCGCGCCGCTCCGCGCCCGAGAGCTTGACGGTCTTGATCGCCCCCAGTGCGTCCTGGATGCGCGAAGACACCGCATCCCACATCTCGTAGTAGCGCGTGAGCCCGGTCTCCAGGCGCCGGGAGGAACTCATCACCACCATGGCGTAGGGCGGCAACGTCACGAGCGCCGCGAGGGTCAGCCGCCAGCTCTGCATGAACATGATGACCAGCACACCCACCATGCTCAGCAGCACCGGCGCAACGTCCTTCGCCAGCGCGGTGACGATCGGCGCGATCTGGTCCGACTGGTCGATCTGCTTGGCCAGCGTGCCGCTGGCACGCTTCGAGAAAAAGCTCAACGGCAGCTGCAGCACGTGCGCGAAGGTCTCGCGGATGAAGTCCGACTCGATCAGGCTTGCCAGCTGCACCGTGCGCTGGTTGGCAATCAGTTCAAACAGGTGCGACAGCACGTTGATGCCGAACAGGCCGACGACGGCCCACATGAGCGTCGGGAATGTCTGTGAGACCGTGCGCGGCGCCACGTGGTGGCGGGTGTGAGGCTCGGGCCTGGTGTAATAGACCGATGACCGCGGCGGGTGATGTGGAGCCGAGCGCCGGGACGGCGGCTTGCGGTGAGCCGGGGAATGCACCGGCGGACGGACGTGGCGCGGGGCGGGCCTGGATGAATCAGACATGGACGCCGGCAGCGACGGGGCGGCCAGCGGCGCGGTGTCGATCCCCGGGTCAGTGCTGATCTCGGGCGCGGGAACAGCCGTCTCCCCATTCTCGTCCATCATGTCCAGCATGGCGCCGGAATCACTGGCAGCAGAGGCGGAGGATGAACCCACGAACAGGCCAGCGATGTCATTCACCGCCTCGCGATAAATCAGCGGCGCCATCAGATCCATGCCGGTGGCGAGGAGCGCGAACAGCGCAACGAACAGCAGCTGCCGGCGGTACGGCCAGGCCAGCCGGCGCACGATGCGCCAGCCGGTGGCGCCAGGCGCGGTCAGTTCGGCTTCAGTTCCCACCCGCACGCCGCCAGTCGTAGTAGGCATCGAGCAGCTTCAGCCGGTCCTGGTTCGCCACCGGCCCCGGACCGGGATTGACGCCAAAGCGCATGAGCTGTGGTTTCGCCGTGGTGAACGCCGGCCACTGCGGCAGACTCGCCCCGTTGGGATCTGCGGTGGTGGCGAAGTTCACCCAGTAGCCCTGGATCTGCTGCGACAGCGCCCGGTCCTCGGCGGTGGGCGCAGGCCGGTTGCCGACACCCAGGTTGCCGAACACATAAGCGACCTCCTGGCCATGACCCGAGCCATTGGGGTCGGCCGCGCTCGGGCGGTCGAAGCGGTACATCCACACCCGGCCCTTGCCGTGCGAGGACTGCAGCCGGGCCCAAGTGTACTCACCCCAGTCGAAGGTGGTGTCGCTGCGCAGCTGCGTGGCCGAACGCGTGGCCTCGGCCACAGTGGCATGGGGATATGCCGTCAGGAGGGCATCCGCGTACCTGCCATAGCCTGCACGCACGTCAGCCTCAAAAGCCTGCGGTTCCATCTTGCGGGCGCCGAAGGCGGCAGCTTCATCCGACACATCCCCCAGCAGCGTCGGCACGTCGTTGAAACGCCCATCGCGCCACAGACGGTACTGGTCGTCACGGACCACGTAACCATCGACGGGCGGCCAGAACCTGGGCGCACCCCTGGCCGACTGTGCGGCGTTCAATTTATCCGCTGGCAGGGCCCGCGCCTGCGCCAGGGTCGAAACCCCGAGACCGGCAAGCCACGCGCCTTCAACACGCTCCGCCGTCGCCAGTGTCTGGATGCTGCCACCACCCCAGGACGCACCCTGCTGCGGTGGCATGAAGTTCGCGCCGCTCTCGCCGATCACGCCGCGGAACAGACCTTGGGCGAGCGGCGAGCCGGCCAGCATGCTGACCGCGAAGCTGCCGGCCGAATGACCCAGCACAGTGACCTTGGCTGGATCTCCGCCGAAGTTCCCGATGTTCGCCCGCACCCACTTGAGTCCGGCGATCATGTCCAGCAGGCCGTAATTGCCGGAACCGTGACCGCTCTCCCGGCTGAGCGCCGGCGTGGCGAGGAAGCCGAACACTCCGACCCGGTAGGAGATGCTCACCAGCACCACGCCCCTGCGGGCGAAACTGGCGCCGTCATACAGCGGCGCGCTGGTCATGCCGCCCGAGAAGCCACCGCCGTAGATCCAGGCGATGACCGGCAGCTTGTCCTCCGGGGTCCTGGCTGGCGTCCACACATCTATGAACAGACAATTCTCACTCATCGGGACACCCGGCGCCATCTGGTTCGCCATGTGCGGCTCCTGCATGCAGGCCGCGCCGAAGGACACGGTGCGCTTCACGCCGACCCACTGCTTGACCGGCTGCGGCGCCTTCCAGCGCAGCGCACCCACGGGCGACGCCGCGAACGGGATGCCCTTGAACTCGCCGATATCCCCCTCGGCCTGGCCGGCGACCGCCCCGCCAGTAACCTCCGCCCGCGTGATCTGCGCCATCGCGGGCGCACCCGCTGCCAGCAGCGCGAGCGACAGGACTGCCTTCTTCCAAGAGTGCTGCATGGTTCCTCCGTGGTTCTTTGTGTTCCGGCGCGCGCTTCAGCCCAGGTAGGACTTGCGCGGTACCTTCCTGTGCGCCACCTCCAGCGGATAGATCGGGCAATGCGCCAGGATCTGTTCCGCGCGGGCGCGTTGCGGCGGGGGCGGACGCTGGTCCACGGGGCGATAGCCGATGACGACCTTGTCTGAACCCGATTCGCTCTCATCCGGTTTATCCGACATGGCAGCCCCCTGTTTGATCCGCCCTGATACTGCGGCAGGGCGGAGGCGGTACGCAAACGCGGACGCGGCTACTGCTTCGGCGGCAGGTTGAAAAGCTTGTAGAACCTGCTGAAGTCGTGCTGCGAGAGGTCCATGGGGTCGTGGCCCGCGGCCGGCAGCGGCTGCACGATGTCCCAGTGCTCGGCCAGCTGGTCCTGCTCATTGAACCGCACGATGTCAACGATCATGAAGGCCGGCAGCAGCTTGTACAGAATCACGAAGTCGCCGTCCTCGAACACCAGCAGCGGACGCCACTGCGTCCGGCCCGGGCGGTGCATCGAGATCTCGGACGCGTACCTGCGGATGCCCTCGCGCCCCTGCCCCACGCCGTGGGTGTGCTGCATGTAGTCCGGAGCCACCAGGGTGTCGATCAGTGCGAGGTTGTTGCCATGCACAACCTCGGCGGTGAACTGCAGGAGGATCTTCTCCCGCCTCGAAAGATCGCTGCGCTTGAGGGGATCGTAGGGATTGGCAATCATCGTAAAACCTTCCGTACCCCGGACAGCCCGGGGTGCGTAGTGTTTCACGTTACCGTTAACCCGGCAAAAACCGTGTTTTTGCCATCAACCCATATCAGCGCACGGTGTACCCGCGGCCTTCAAGGCAGGCCGCGATGGCCCGGTTGTAGGCTGATCGGATGTTGGGGGAGGCTCCCGAGGAGGACTGGCTGGTGGGATCGAAGCCGGTCTGGCCCTTGGCCCAGGTGTGGCATTCGTACTTGTCCGTGGCCAGTTGCTGGTCAGACTGGCCGTTCTTGGGATAGGCGATGATCCCCGAAGCCTGCGGCGCACTCACGGCAGACGGGGGCGCGGTGCCCGCAGCACCGTCCGGGGCCGCGACGGCCTCATT
>DAIDKA010000256.1 GCA_027451085.1 Gammaproteobacteria bacterium | reverse complement strand
GGGAAGCGGCCCTGACGCGCGGCGATGCGGCGCGCTATTTTGACAGGTACCGCGAGGCGATCCTGGCAGTTGGCGCGCACGGCGAGCGGAATCTGCCGGTTCACGCCCGTCCGGGCATTTCGATCAAGCTCTAGGCGCTGCATCCGCGCTATGAATTCGCGCGCGCGCCCCAGGTGCTGGCGCAGCTGGGGCCGAAGCTGGTCGAACTGCTGCAGCTTGCGGCCGCCCAGGGCATCGGGCTGACGGTGGATGCGGAGGAGGTGGACCGCCTGGAGCTGTCACTGCAGCTGGTCGGCCTGGCGCTCAAGGACCGGGCTGCGGCCAGCGGTGGCTTCGGAGTCGCGGTGCAGGCCTACCAGAAGCGTGCGCCGGCGGTACTTGCGTGGCTGATCCAGCAGGCCCGCGTGCACCAGCGCCGGCTGTGCGTGCGGCTGGTCAAGGGTGCCTACTGGGACACCGAGATCAAACGCGCGCAGGAGCGGGGCCTCGATGGTTTCCCGGTATTCACGCGCAAGCACAACACGGACGTCTCCTGGATGGCCTGTGCCCGCCAGCTGGCAGCCGCGCCGGATGTCATCTATCCGCAGTTCGCGACCCATAACGCGCATGGCGTGGCGTTCATCGGCAGCATCATGGCACAGGCGCCCGCGCACGCATGGGAATACCAGCGCCTGCATGGCATGGGCGAGGAGCTGTATGCACAGGTGCTGGGCGCAGCCGAAGAACCCGGGCCTGCTTGCCGCGTCTATGCGCCGGTGGCTGCGCACGAGGACCTGCTGCCGTACCTGGTGCGGCGGCTGCTGGAGAACGGCGCCAATGCCTCGTTCGTGAACCGCATCGTCGATGCCCGGTTGCCGGTGGAGCAGGTGGTGGCTGACCCGGTGGCGCTCGCCGAGGGCAACGCCCCGGCGGCCCATCCCGACATTGCCCTGCCGCAGGAGCTGTTCGGCGCCGCACGGCGCAATTCCCGCGGCGTGAATTTTGCCGACGGCAATGAGCTTTTGACACTGCAGCGGCAGCTCGAGGCTGCGGCGCCCGAGGTGGCACGAATTTCAATTCCGCAGGCGTCGCTGCCGCAGGCCGTGGAGGCTGCCGTGGCGGTAGCCGCTGCCGCCTGGGTGGCCTGGGACCGGCGCCCGGTGGATGAGCGCGCCGCGTTGCTGGAGCGGGCCGCGGAGCTGTTTGAACAGCGCCGCGCGGACCTCGTCGCGCACTGCGTGCTGGAAGCCGGGCGCACGGTGCCGGACAGCGTGGCAGAGGTGCGCGAAGCCATCGACTTCCTGCGCTACTACGCCGTGCAGGCGCGGCTGCTGTTCGCGCCGCAGACCTGTCCAGGACCCACCGGTGAACTCAATGTCCTGAAGGTCCGGGGGCGGGGCGTGTTCGCCTGCATCAGCCCGTGGAATTTCCCCGTGTCCATCTTCACCGGCCAGGTGGCCGCCGCGCTGGTGACTGGCAATGCCGTGATCGCCAAGCCCGCCGAGCAGACCCCGAAGTGCGCGGCGCTGGCTGTGCAACTGCTGCATGAGGCCGGTGTGCCCGCGGATGCACTGCAGATGCTGGCGGGCGATGGCTCGGTGGGCGCCGCCGTGACACATGATCCGCGCATCGCAGGCGTTGTGTTCACCGGCTCGACGGCGACGGCGCGTGCCATCGCCCGCAGCCTGGCTGAGCGCAATGTGGCGCTGCCGCTGCTGATCGCCGAGACCGGCGGGATCAACGCCATGCTGGTGGACAGCTCGGCGCTGCCGGAGCAGGTGGTGCTGGATGTGGTGGCTTCGGCGTTCAACAGCGCCGGCCAACGCTGCTCGGCGCTGCGGGTGCTGCTGCTGCAGGACGAGATCGCGCCCCGCGTGCAGGAACTGCTGGCCGGGCAGATGGATGAAATCGTGCTGGGGGATCCGGCGCTGCTGGGCACCGACGTGGGCCCGGTCATCGACGATGAGGCGCAAGGCAGTCTCGAGGACTACATCGCGGAGGTTGTGAAGATCGCAGCCTGGTCACACCGCGTGCGGGTTCCGCAGGGCCTCGAGGGACGCTTCGTGGCGCCGGTCGCGGTGGAGGTGGGATCGCTGGCGGACGTCAGCCGCGAGGTCTTCGGGCCGGTGCTGCACATCGTGCGTTTCCGCGCGGACGAACTCATGAACATGGTCGATGCGGTCAACGCCAAGGGCTTCGGTCTGACTCTGGGCGTGCACAGCCGCATCGACAGCGTGGCGCGCGACATCGCCGCCCGTGCCCGGGTGGGCAATGTCTACGTGAACCGCAACATCATCGGCGCGGTGGTGGGGGTGCAGCCCTTCGGCGGCTGCGGCCTGTCCGGCACCGGCCCCAAGGCCGGCGGCCCGCACTATCTCGCGCGCTTTGTCACCGAACAGGTGGTGACCACCAACACCGCCGCCCTGGGTGGCGATACCAGCCTGCTGAGGCTGTCTTGACGTCGATCGATCGATGGACGGCGCGGAGCCGGCCTGGCTGTCGGGCAGCCAGGCCGGGCAGTCCGGGAGCCGTAGCGCCCGGAGCACACGCTCTGGCGGCCGCTTACCGGATCGGCACCGACAGCGTCACGTCGAAGTTGCGCTCCGGAATGGTCCAGTACAGCGCGGTGCCAAGGTAGGCCGTGGCGCCGGCATAAGCGAAGATGCCGGTGTTGTTGGCCAGGTTGTTGATGTCCACCTTGACGGACGCACCCCGGAACCGCCCGGCATTGTCACCGAAGGTGTAGCCCAGCGCAGCATTGAGGATGCTGTAGGAGCCGATGGCATCCTGTTCACCTGCGGCGTAGTAGGTGTGGCCGACACGCTTGTTGAGCAGCGAGGCGTAGAAGCCGTGCTGATCATAGATCACGCCGTAGGCCAGTGTCGCATTCGGCGCATTCGGCACCCACAGGCCGCCGGTGCAGTTGCCGGTGGTGCAGTTGGTCTGCGCATCCTCGATCACCTTTGCACGGTTGATCGAGCCGTTGGCGTAGAGGCTGAGGCCCATGCCAACGTAGTAGGTGGCATTGAACTCGATGCCCTTGTAGTTGGTGCCGCCGCCATTGGTGTAGATGGTGCCTTGGCCGCTGATGTTCTCGTGGAAGATCTCGTTGGAGAAGTGGATATAGTAGATGTCGCCCGAGACCGACAGCTGCCTGTCCTGCCAGCTGCTGCCGGCCTGATAGCTCCAGGTCTCCTGCGGCTGGAGGTTGGACGAGTTCGGCACGTTGCTGTTGAAGTCCTTCTCGTTCGGCGCCATGAAGCCCTTGGCGGCCTGGAGGTAGGCGGCCCAGTTGGTCGTGATCGAGTAGTGGGCCAGGAATGACGGCAGCGCGGCCGAGTAGGTGTTGTCGTAGACCTGCGCGGTGGAGGTGTCGACGTTGACAAGGGCATTGACGTCACGCTCGAAGTGATCGTAGCGGATGCCGGGGGACAGGGTCAGCCCTGGCAGCACGTTCCAGTCGACCATCAGGTACGGCTGCAGGGTGATCAGCTTCTGGCTGAGCAGGCGGCCGCCGTTGCAGCTGTAGGCACCGAAGATTTCAGCGGCGGTCGGCTGCGCGATGGTCGAGCCGGGCGTCGCCGGCATGGTGCTGGCGGTGGAGCCGTCAGACAGGCTGCAGGTGCTGCTGCCGGCATAGGTGAGCCAGTTGGCGCCGTTGGGGTTGATCGCGCCGCCCAGGGTCTCATCGACCTCCGGCAGGCCACGCTCGTTGGACTGGCGGTCGGCCCAGACGCCGGTCTTGACGTCGCCGAAGGTGCCGACGGTGTACGTGGCGCTGAAGGTGTCGCCCCAGGAGCGGTAGTTGTTTGTCAGTAGCTGGCCGGGAACGTCGTTGGCGCCGAAGTAGGTGCCGTTGGGCGTCTCGCCGTTGGGGTCTTCGCCGTTGTGGCCGGTGTGGTAGTAGGCGTTGGTGTAGACCTTGTTGTCGAGGCTCCAGTTGCCCAGCTGGGACTTGATGCCGATGTATTCGAAGTCGGTGTGGATCTGGTCGTAGTTATAGCCGTAGTAGTCCTGGCTGGTGGGGTCGGAGGACAGACCCCAGGTGGGGCCGTACTGGGCGATCTGGGCGGCGGTGGCGCCCACGCCGACGGTCTGGTGCACCTGGTTGTACATGGCGACGAATGTCATCACCGTGTTGTCGGCCACCGGGACCTCGAACTTGGAGAAGATGTTCTTGCGCAACTGGCCCATGTTGGTCAGGTAGCCGTCGCTCGAGGCGCTCTCGGCATCGACATAGCCCGCGGCGCCGCCCCACTTGTCGATCTTGCCGGTATCGAATTCGGCGCCATAGACCTGGGTGTGGAAGCTGCCGAAGCTCACATAGGGCGTGAGGGTGGTCTGGGCATCCGGCGCCTTGGACTGGTTGTCGATGCTGCAGCAGAAGGTGGCGTTGCCGATGGTGGCGGCAGTGCCGGGACCGTAGTCGACTTCAACCCCGCCCAGGTCGTGGGTCATGAAGTACGAAGTCGAGTGATGGGTGAAGTCGTTGGAGTCCTGGAAAGGGATGCCGTCGAAGGTGACGTTGTACTGGCCGTCGACGAAGCCACGGATGCTCAGGACCTGGTTCTCCATCAGACCCGGGCCGTTGGGGGACACCGACTGCACGCTGGGCGAAAGCGCGACGATCTCGGAGAAGTTGCTCGTCAGCGGCATGTTGTTTTCGATGAAGTGCTGGCTGATGACGGCGGTGGGCTGGGTGGCGTCCAACGGTGTCAGCGTGGGTGCCTGGGTGATGGCGGAGTCCGTATCGGACTGGGCCTGCACCAGGACGGTCGGCAGGGAGGAGGTGGTATCAGCGTCGCTGTCAGCGGCGTGAGCGCTGCCTGCACCGGCAAGGGCACACAATACGGCAAGATGGATGGCATGAGAGGAGCGGACGGTGCGGGCCGGCATCTGGGGTTCTCCCTGGAGATATTGAGACCCGGCGATGCTGGAGTTACTGTGTTTCGTAAAGTTTTCAGTTGTGCGACATTCGCATGACAGTGCGTGGTGAAGCCGGATGGCGGAGAGGCACGTGGTCCGGCACGGGACGCGAGCCAGGCGCGTTGCAAGGACGGTGCGAAGAATCGCGCCCCACCGCGAAAATCAGGTGGGACCGGGATATGAGCGTGAGCCGGCGGCGGTGATCCGCTGCTAGCCGCGGGCAGGTGCGGTGCCGGCCGCAGCGGGCCGGGCCACGGGCTGCGGCAGCAGCGCTGCCGCCAGGACCCAGCCGCCGGCAATGATCAGCGCTGGCACGATCCACCGGCCGCCCGCGACCGCGGGCACCCACACTGTCGGGGTGATGAAGGTCAGGATGGCGCCGGTCTGGGACAGCAGGCCTGCGGCCGCCGCGCGGTGCGCCGGCGTGACCACGCGCGGCAGCAGCGAGGCGCAGATCGCCATGGCCGCGCCGGTGCACACCTGCCACAGCAGCAGCGCCACAAGGGTGGCGCCGAGCCAGCGCGAAGGCGCGAAGGTGCCCATGCCCGCGATGGCGCCCACCACCGTCAATCCCAGGAATAGTGTCAGAGTCTTCATGCCGCGGGTCAGGAGCACGCCGCTCAGCATGCTGCCCAGGATCATGGTGAGATTCGCGACCGCCAGCAGGCTCGAAGCGTGGCTGATGGTCATGCCATGCAGCCGGGACAGATAGCCCGGGTACACGACGCTCACGCCCAGTCCGAGGAAGATCAGCAGGCCGAAGGTCAGTGCGAGCCGCAGCGGCTCGATGCCCTCGCGGCTTGCCAGCAGCGCCAGGGTGGAACTGCGCCCGGCAGGTGGGGCGGGCCGGGTTGCGGGCAGCAGCAGCCCCAGCAGCGCCATGCCGACGAAAATGACCCCATGCAGCAGGTAGGCGGCGCGCCAG
>DAIDKA010000255.1 GCA_027451085.1 Gammaproteobacteria bacterium | reverse complement strand
GTCCGCGGGCTCTCCCAGCTCATCCTGCGCACGGACATCGCCGGCATGCCCCTGGAGTGGATCGACTACAAGGAAGCGGCGCGGCTGTACCACCAGGAGCAGGTTGCCTACACCTGCGGCTCCACGATCTACCCACTGTATGGCGGGGTGAACGCCCGCACCGGGCGGCGCACGGTGCTGCAGGTCAATTCCATCGTCGCCACCGTAGGTCACACCGGCAACCCGGGCAACTGCCGTCACGACTACGTACCGCCGCTGAACAACCAGACGCTGTTCCGCCGCGACGCTTACCTGTGCCTGTACTGTGCGCAGCGCTTCCCGGCGCGGGAGCTGTCGCGCGACCACGTGCGCCCCTTCAGCCAGGGTGGCCTCGACGTCTGGACCAACGTCGTCACCGCCTGCCGTCGCTGTAACAATTACAAGGCCTCGCGCACGCCGGAGCAGGCGAAGATGCAGCTGATTGCCGTGCCCTTCACACCGACCTACGCCGAGTACATCTTCCTCAAGGGCCGGCGGGTGCTGGCCGACCAGATGCAGTACCTGCTGGCGCATTTCCCGCGTCACAGTCCGCTGCACGCCCGCATCCGCGACTGGATGCATTGACGACATCCGGTCGTGATCTATCTCGTCGACGCCTCGGTGTATGTCTTCCGCGCGTACTACTCCGGGCTGCCGGACATGTTCGACGTGGACGACAACCCGGTGCACGCGGTGTTCGGTTTCGCGCGCTTCCTGGGGGATCTGCTGGAGCGGGCGCATCCACGGTACATCGCCGTGGCCTTTGACCGCTGCCACGGCAGTTGTTTCCGCAACCGCATCTATCCCCCGTACAAGGCCAACCGCACGCCTGCGCCGCCGGATCTGGCGTTGCAGTTCGAGCGCTGCGTGGAGTTCTGCAGCCTGGCCGGCATCCCGGCCTTTGCCAGCCCGCAATACGAGGCTGACGACATCATCGGCACGCTCGCCACGCTCATGAGCGGGCAGGGACTGCGCTCGACGGTGGTGAGCCGCGACAAGGATCTGGCGCAGCTGGTGCGCGCCGGCGACCGGATGTGGGACTTCGGTGGCGCCGAACCCATGGGGTATCATGATGTCCGCCAGCGCTTCGGCGTGCCGCCGGAGCGTTTCGCGGATTACCTGGCGCTGCGGGGTGATGCGGTGGACAACGTGCCAGGCGTGCCGGGCGTGGGGCCGAAGATCGCCGCTGCGCTGATGCAGGAGTTCGAGAGTCTCGAAGATCTGTACTCAGCCCTGGGGCCGGATGCCACCTGCGGCCGCTTTGACCGGCTGGCCCTGCGGGGTGCGGCCGGCCTGCGCGCGCGGCTGCTCGAACACCGTGCCGCCGCCTGGCTGGCCCGGAGCCTGACACGCATCGCCTGCGATGCGCCGCTCAATGTCGGCCGGGAGCAGCTGCAGCGCTCGGCACCGGACACCGCCGGCCTCGATGCCTTCTTCGACCGCAATGACTTCGGCCCGATGCTGCGCAGGCAGGCCGGACGACTTGCCGCTATTCTTACGCCATGAATACGCCGGGAAACATCCAGTCGGTGCTGCAGGAGGGCCGCACTTTCGCGCCCAGTCCCCAGTTCACGGCGCGCGCGCGCATCAAGGCTGCGGAACTCGACCGCCTGCGCCGGCTGGCTGCTGACGACAGCGAAGCCTTCTGGGCGGAGCAGGCGCGCGAACATCTGCACTGGCACCGGCCGTTCACGGTCACGCTGGATGACTCGAAGGCGCCGAACTACGGCTGGTTCACCGACGGGCTGCTCAATGTCTCGTACAACTGCCTCGACGTGCATCTGCAGCAGCGTGCGGACAAGACCGCGCTGATCTTCGAGGGTGAGCCCGGCGACATCAGGCGCGTGACGTACCGCGAACTGCACGCCGAGGTCTGTCGCTTCGCCAACGCGCTGCGCGGCATGGGCGTGCGCCGCGGGGATCGCGTGGTCATCTACATGCCGCTGGTGCCGCAGATCATAGTGGCGATGCATGCCTGCGCGCGCATCGGCGCGGTGCACTCGGTGGTGTTCGGCGGTTTCTCCGCCCTGTCCCTGCGCGACCGCATCCACGACGCCGGGGCCAAGGTGCTGGTGACCGCCGATGGTGGCTGGCGGGGCGGCAGCATCGTGGAGCTCAAGGCGGCGGCCGACGAAGCCCTGTGTGAGCGTTGCGAGACCATCGAGAAGGTCGTGGTGCTCAAGCGCACCGGTCAGACCGTGAGCATGAAGAGGGGCCGCGACCTGTGGTGGCATGATGCTGTCGAGCGACAGCCCGCGCGGTGCGAGCCTGAGTGGGTCGATGCAGAGCACCCGCTGTACCTGCTCTACACGTCCGGTTCCACGGGCGCGCCCAAGGGCATCCAGCACTCGAGCGCGGGCTATCTGCTGGGGGTCAAGCTCACCACCAGCTGGGTGCTGGACGTCGCGGAGGATGACATCTACTGGTGCACCGCCGACGTCGGCTGGGTCACCGGTCACAGCTACGTGGCCTATGGTCCGCTGGCGCTGGGGGCCACCGTGGTGATGTACGAGGGTGGGCCGATGTACCCTGACGCCTCGCGCTGGTGGCAGATCTGCGAGCGTCATGGCGTAAGCATCTTCTATACCGCGCCCACCGCGCTGCGCGCACTGATGAAGCTCGGTGATGACATTCCCCTGTCCCATGACCTGTCGCGCCTGCGTCTGCTGGGCAGCGTGGGCGAGCCCATCAATCCCGAAGCCTGGATGTGGTACTACCAGATCATCGGCGATGGGCGCTGCCCCATCGTCGACACCTGGTGGCAGACGGAGACCGGGGCGTTCATGATCGCGCCGATTCCAGGAGTCACGACGCTGAAGCCAGGCTCCTGCACCCAGCCATTGCCTGGCATTGAAGCCGACATCGTTGATGAAGACGGCAACCCGGTGACGCAGCCAGACGCGGGCGGTTACCTGGTGATCAAGCGGCCGTGGCCCTTCATGCTGCGCACCATCTGGGGTGACAATGACCGCTACCTCAGCGCCTACTGGGAGAAGTTCCGAAACCGCTACTACGTGGCCGGCGACGGCGCGCACCGCGATGCTGACGGCTATTTCTGGATCGTGGGCCGCATCGACGACGTATTGAAGGTCTCCGGCCACCGCCTGGGCACCATGGAGGTGGAGTCGGCCCTGGTGGCGCATCCGCGCGTGGCCGAAGCGGCCGTGGTCGGCCGTCCGCACGAGATCAAGGGCGAGTCCATCTTCGCCTTCGTCATCTGCCGTGGCGCCCGTCCTGCGGGCGCCGTCGCCGAGAAGCTCGCAAAGGAGCTGCGTGACTGGGTTGCGCGCCAGCTGGGGCCCATCGCCAAGCCCGACGACATCCGCTTTGCCGATGCCCTGCCCAAGACCCGCTCGGGCAAGATCATGCGCCGCCTGTTGCGCGTCATTGCCTGCGGCGAGGAGGTCACCCAGGATGTCTCCACGCTGGAGAATCCAGCCATCGTGGCGCAGCTGCGTGGCGAGGAAGCGGCGCAGCAGACCGAGACGAAGGCGGCGCCACGTTCCAGAAGGCGGACGCCTGCCCGGAGGCCGGCCGCTCCTAGGCGCAAATCGAAGGCAGCCGCGAAGAAGCCCGTGACGGCCCGTTCGAAGCGCAGGGCGAAAGTGCCGTCTCGCAGCGCTTCCGTGGTCAAGACCAAACGCCAGGCGAAGATTGCCGCGCGTAAGCCGATCGCGCGGAAGAAGCGCGGAGCATCGCGCAAGCCCCGGTAGCGCTCCCGCAGGTCAGCTTTCCGGATTGTCACCGGGCTGCGCCAGGATCAGCAGCGGCGTGCCTTCGGGCGCCTCGAGCAGGGTGCTGCCGCGGGGCAGTCCTCGCGGCAACGGGCGTCGGGACGCATGTCCCGCCGTGCCCAAGAAGTCGATGCGGGCGCCAGCCGCGGGCGCCGCGAACACCAGCATCGGTGCATCCAGCAGCCGTGGTGCATGCAGCGCGAGATTCAGGTGATCGCTGGTCAGGGCGAGATGCTCGTAGGGTTCCGCCGCTGTGCCCAGTGCGACGAAACCTGCGCCTTCCCAGAAGGCGCACATGGCTTCGGGGTTGCGCGTCGGCAGGCTGAGGTGCAGGAACTCGCCGCAGGCGGGGATGGCCTGACGCGCGGCCACGGTGGCATGGATCGGCGCTTCGATGAACCACAGGCGGTTGCCCTCCGGATCGTCGAAGGCGATCTCATTGAAGGCCTCCGGGTGGGTGTGCTGTACGGCAGGCGTCAGGCCCGATGCCGCCAGCTCAGCGGCCCATTGTGAAAGTTCCGGCCGTACGAAAGTCAGGCCCGGTGTCAGTTCCGGCGCTTCGTGCAGTCCGAGCACCAGCCGGCCGTCGGTGATCACCCCATAGCGGTGCGGCAGGGCATCGCCAGTGTCCACCGCCGTGAATCCCACGGACTGATAGAAACTCATCGACCCGCGGATATCGGCGGTTGGAACGCTGATTTCATGAAAGCGCGCGGGCATGCGCCTCGAGCCTGCCGGTGTCAGTCCCAGCCCTGGCAGTGGCGGTTGATCATGTCGACAAGCAGGGCGACATGTTCCGCGCTGATATTCAGCGCCGGCACGTAGGAAAAGCGCGTGCCACCAGCGGCGAGGAAGACCTTGTGGTTCTCCATGTCGATTTCCTCAAGGGTTTCGAGGCAGTCCAGTGCAAAACCCGGGCAGATCACGCCGAGGTCACGGATGCCGCGCGCGGGCATCTGCGAGACGGTTTCCATCGTGTAGGGCTGCAGCCAGACCGCGACGCCCACGCGGGACTGGAAGGTCAGGCTCCACGAGTCCGCCGCGAGGTCCAGCGCCTGTGCCAGCAGGCGCGCCGTCTCGCGGCATTGCCGCTCGTAGGGATCACCCCGATCAACATACGAGCGCGGAATCCCGTGGAATGACACCAGCACGTGGCCAGGCCGGCCCTGTAGCTCCCAGTGCGCCTGGACCCGGGCCCGCAGCGCCTCGATGTAGCCGGAGTCAGCGTGGTAATCGTTGATCCAGCGCAGTTCCGGCAGCCAGCGCCAGCGTGCGAGTTCGCGCAGCACCTGGGTGTGGGCGGCGCCGGTGGATGTGCCGGAGTACTGCGGATACAACGGCAGCACCAGGATGCGGTTGCAGCCGGCCTGCGCGAGACGCTGCAGCGCCTGCGGCACCGAGGGTTGCGAGTACAGCATGCCGATCTCCACGGCCGGTGCGGCGGCAGTTCCAGGGCTTGTGGCCAGAGCCTGCACCAGTGCGGATTGCAGCCGGCGGGACAGCACCAGCAGCGGCGAGCCTTCATCCGTCCATATCTTGCGGTACTTGGCCGCCGAGGCCCGGGGCCGCGTGCGCAAGATATAGCCGTGCAGCGCCAGCAGCCATGGCAGGCGCGGCGCTTCGATCACGCGCGGGTCACCCAGGAAGGCGGCCAGGTAACGCCGCACCTCGGCAATCTCCAGGCTGTCCGGGGTGCCGGTGTTCACCAGCAGCACGCCGATGCGTGCGGCATCCTGCGGCTGCAGCGGACTCAGATATTGCACTGGAGGGCCTGCATGCCTCAGCCGGCGGGCTGTGCGAGCTGGTCGTCCAGGAACGCCAGCGTACGCTCGCGCGCCAGCTTCGCCGCCTCGGCGCTGAAGCTGCCGCGCTGGTCGCAGTTGAAACCGTGCTCCGCGTCGGGGTAGACATGGAACGTTCCACCCGCGTCCGCCGCCCGGATTTTCTCGATATCAGACGCCGGTATATGGGTGTCCTTGCCACCGAAGTGGTACAGCATCGGACACCGGGGGGTTTTATCGAGGACCTGCGTGATGCGGCCGCCGTA
>DAIDKA010000254.1 GCA_027451085.1 Gammaproteobacteria bacterium | reverse complement strand
CTCTCTCCATCTGGCACCCCCCGTGTCCATGGCTCCAACCATACACCCTGGCGCCACCGGCAGGTGGCACCAGGGTGTTGTTATGCCAGCGACGGATAATCGGTGTAGCCCCTCGCACCCGGCACGTAGAAGGTCGGGAAGTCCGGCGGATTGAGCGGCGCGCCGCGGCGGAGACGTTCCGGCAGGTCCGGGTTGGCGATGAACGCCTTGCCGAAGGCCACCGCGTCGGCCTCACCCTGCGCCAGCACCTGGGTGGCTGTCTCCGCGGTGAACCCCTCGTTGGCGATATAGACGCCGCCGAAGGCCGCCTTGAGCCGGGGCCCCAGCCGACGCTCGCCGAGGTGCTCACGGGCGCAGATGAAAGCGATGCGCCGCTTGCCGAGCTCGCGGGCGACGTAGGTAAAAGTCGCGGCCGGGTCGGAATCGCCCATGGTGTGGACATCGCCCCGCGGGGCCAGGTGCATGCCGACGCGGTCCGCGCCCCACACGGCAATCGCAGCGTCGGTGCATTCGAGCATCAACCGCGCGCGGTTCTCAATGCTGCCGCCGTACCCGTCTGTGCGCCGGTTGGCGCTGTCCTGCAGGAACTGGTCGAGCAGGTAGCCGTTGGCGCCGTGCAGTTCCACACCGTCGAAGCCGGCATCCTGCGCGAGCTGTGCTCCCTGGCGATATGCAGCCACGACACCGGGGATCTCATCCGTCGCCAGGGCGCGCGGGGTGACGAAGGCCTTCTCAGGCCGCAGCAGGCTGACGTGGCCGGCGGGTGCGATGGCGCTGGGCGCCACCGGCAATTCGCCATCGAGGAAGGTCGGGTCGGACACCCGGCCGACATGCCACAGCTGCAGAAAGATGCGGCCGCCGGCCTCGTGCACGGCCCGGGTCACGAGCTTCCAGCCTTCGGCCTGCTGCTTCGACCAGATACCCGGGGTCTCGGCATAACCGATCCCCATGGGCGTGACCACGGTGGCTTCGGAGAGAATGAGGCCGGCTCCGGCGCGCTGCCGGTAGTACTCGGCCATCAAGGGGTTGGGGATACGGCTCGAAGTTGCACGGCTGCGGGTCAGCGGCGCCATCACAATACGGTTGGGCAGCGTCAGAGCGCCGACCTCGAGGGGATCGAACAGGGAGGGCATTCGCAGGCTCCGGTGTAGACGGTTGCCAGGATGTTAGCCGGTGGCGAGGCTCCCGCGCCTTAGCGCTTGTAGGTCAGGGTCACACCGAAGGTCCTCGGCCGGAAGGTGGCGGCGCGGATCAGGCCGGTGCCGTCCTGGCTTTCATACCCGGTGAAGCTCTGACTATCGGTCAGGTTGTTGATGAACGGCTCCACCAGAAGGTCACCCACGTGCACCGTGTAACGCAGGTTGATGGTGCTGTTGGACGGCAGCTGCAGCGGCTCCTGGTAGGTGCCGAAGCTCGATCCGTCCAGCGACGGGGTTGGCCACTTGGCATGGGCCTGGTACTCGTAGTCCATGCGCAGCGAGGTGTCGTAGCCGGCAACGCCGAAGGCGTACTCCAGGCCCAGCGCCGCGGTGAACGGCGGGTTGGCATAGCCGCTCTCGCCCTCGATCGCATCGCCGTCCTTGGCGATCTGGCAGTAGCCGCCCGTGCTGGCGCAGTTCGCATTGCCCGGGTTGGCGAACGGTGAGAGCGTGGTCTGGGTGAAACGCGCATCCGTATAGCCCATGCTGAGCTCCACCGTCAGCGGATCGACCGGCAACCACTCGATCTGCATGTCAGCGCCCTTGGCCACGGCCTGGCCGAGGTTGGTGATGTACGAGATCTCGCAGATCGGCACCGTGATCTGCTGCTGGATGTTGTTCCATCGGATGTAGTAGACGCTGGAGGAGATCCTGAAGCGGTTGTCGATGTTGTCCTTGGCGCCGATCTCGTAGCTGTCCACGGTGTCGGACTGGTAGGTGCTCGGGGTCTGCGAGGTGCTGGGCAGCTGGCAGGCGGCCGGAGGCAGCGGGTTGTCGCCACCGCCCGGGCGGAAGCCCTTGGCATAGGTGGCGTAGAGCATGTTGTCGGGATCCATCTGCCAGGCGAGGCTGACCTTCGGGGTGAAGGAGTTGTTGTCGCTGCTGGCGTAGCGGGTGGTGGTGGTGTTGAACAGCTGCGGGCCACCGGTCACAGAGTCGATGCTGAACTCGGTGTGCGACTCACGCAGTCCCACGGTGGCCTTGAGGGCGTCGGTTATGGCGTAGGTGCCCTCGGCAAAGATGGCCTCCTGCTCGTCCTTGGCATGGGTCATCAGGTAGTAGGAGTCATAGGGATCGATACCCAGCGGGTTCAGACCCTGGCCCGGGGTCTGGTAGCCCAACGGGTTTGAGTACTGGTCGTAGAAAGCCGCCAGCCCGGTGTTGGGATTGGTGCCGCCGCTGCCCGGGACTCCGTTGGGCGTGTAACCCAGGGCCTGGAAGAACTGGTCGACCATGGGGTCGTGGATCTGCTCCAGGTACGACTGGTTGTTGATGCTCAGGAAGATGCCGGTGGTCCACACCAGCCGGGCATTCGGATCGCTCGACTGCAGGCGGAACTCCTGCGTCATGTTCTGCTGCGCGTTGTCCACCGACGCGGGTGAGCGGTAGTTGTCCAGTCCCGGCGGGAACGTCAGCCCGTTGGCACCCATGAGCGAATCACCCAGGCCGGCAAGGGACTGGTAGAAACTGAGGTTGTACTCTGTGCCCTCGTAACCGGTCTGCTCCTTGCGGTGGTAGAACGAGGTGTCGGAGATGAAGGTCACCGCGCCGAGATCACCCCGGACCTTGATCGAAGGCAGGTAGTAGGTGTCCGGCTCGCCGCGCACCTCGGGGTCGGCGTTCACGAAGTTGCTGCCGGAGCTGTAGATGGGCCAGTAGCTGTCACCCTGGTGGGCGTCGCGCTTCTGAAACAGCATGGAGGGGGAGACGCTCCAGTTCCCGCTGACCTCCCACAGGAACGCCACGCGCGCCATGTAGGTCTCGTCGTGGTTGGCATTGGCGTCGACCACCTGGCCGGGGTCCGAGGGGTTAACCATGTCGATCCAGCCGCCGTCTTTGCGGTACCACAGGGTCACGCGGGCACCCAGCGTGCCGTCGATCAGCGGGCCGCCGATGGCGGCGCCGGCCTCGTAGCTGGGCGCGCCGAACTGGGTGTAATCCACCTCGGCGCGACCCAGTTCGCTGATGGTGGTGAGACTGGGCGCAGTGGTGATGTAACGCACCGTGCCGCCCTCGGAGCCCGCGCCGAACAGCGTGCCCTGCGGGCCGCGCAGCACTTCCACCCGGTCCATGTCGAAGATGCTGGGCAGCGCCTCGTCCGGATTGAAGGCCAGCGCGCGCATCTGGATCGGGGTGTCATCGATGTAGATGCCGGTGGTGCCGGAGCCGCCCGACGAGGAGATGCCGCGGATGGAGATGGCGTTGGTGCCATTCTGGTCGATGTTGAGCCCCGGAGTGAAGCGGGCGATGTCATCGATGCTCTTGATGCCACGCACCTCCATGTCCTGCGAGGTCATGGCCGTGATGCTGATCGGAACCTTGCTCAGGTTCTCCTCGCGCCGTGTGGCCGTCACTACGACCTCCTGCAGACCGGTGGCAGCCGGGGCCGCACTGGTCTGTGTCTGTGCAGGCGCAGTGGTCGTCTGGGCCTGGTCATCCGCCAGCGCCACAGGGACATGGGTGGCCAGTGGCAGCGCCGCGCACAGCGAGGCGTACCAGGCAAGTGGACGGACAAAATGGCTCTTGCTCGGGCGCTTTGCGATGGATATCGGCATCATGACTCCCTCGAATTATTAGAGCTTCGGCGGGCTGCGGCGCGTCGCTTCTTTGTAGCTTCTAGCGCCAGAATGTACCACCACATCGCTGTTTTGCCTGCATTTGATGTGGCGGTGCAACAACATGCGCTCAATTCTGGCAACGTGCGCCGAACCCGCACCGGCATGGAGCAACGGCGTTCACCGCCATGGGGCAATGGCATACAGTAAGTGGATCACCGCCCTGTACACGGGCGCAGGCAAAGGAACCGGAACAGCATGTCTGACAGAAACAAAATCCCGGACGGCACCGGCCGCGAACTGGGTGAAGATCGCGCGATTCCCCGCCGCGATGTGCTGCAGGGCATGGTCATCGGCGCCGGCTCCCTGCTGACCGGCTCGCTGCTCAAGCCCCCCGCGGCGCTCGCCGCCCTGGGGCAGAACGTCCCGGCCCAGGACCTGCCCGGTTACTACCCGCCCATCCGTGTGGGCATGCGCGGCAGCCATCCGGGCTCCTTCGAGGCCGCCCACGGGCTGCGCGATGGCGCCGGTATCGACCAGCCCGCCGAAACCGGCGAAACCTACGATCTGGTGGTGGTGGGTGGCGGC
>DAIDKA010000253.1 GCA_027451085.1 Gammaproteobacteria bacterium | reverse complement strand
CTGCTGCCGGTGGCCAACATCGGCGGGGAAATCGTCGGCATCCGCATGACGGCGCGCAACGGCGCCACGGTGGTGCCGGTGACGGCCAGCATCGTGGTGGAAGTGCTGCTCACCCTGGCCAGCCAGCTGCTGTTCGCGCTGCTGGGGCTGGCCTGCCTGCTGAAGGTGACGAACAGCGGCGCCAACACCCGCGACGTGGTTGTCGCCATTTCGGTCATCTTTGCGATCGTGGTGGCCAACTACCTGCTGCTGCGCTACGGCCGGATGTTCGAACGCCTGCTCAATGCCATCGAGCGTTCGCTCGACCTGCCTTCGCACCTGCGCGAACTGGTGGGCCAGGCGGCGGCCGTGGATCGCGCCATCCGCACGCTGTGCGCGCATCACTTCGCGCTGCTCACCGCGGTCCTCTGGCAGCTGGCCGGGCTGATTGCCGGCACCTTGGAAACCTGGATTGCGCTGCGTCTGCTGGGCCACCCCGTGGGCCCGCCCGCGGCGCTGGCGCTGGAAAGCCTGACGCAGGTGGTGCGGCACTTCGTCTTCATCGTGCCCGCGGGCCTGGGCGTGCAGGAGGCCGGCCTGGTCGGCGGCGGCGTGCTGCTCGGCGTCAGCCCGGACGCTGCGCTCGCGCTCTCAGCCGCCAAGCGCATGCGCGAGATCCTCTACGGGGTTCCCGTGCTGCTCGCCTGGCAGTGGCACCGGCTACTTCACAAGGCGTAGCGCCAGCCGGGCAAGCACCGGCACCGTCGTCGGCCGCAGCAGGCGCTCGTCGTAACCGGCAAAGCGCCGGTCGTTCTCCGACAGGCAGGTGCGCAGGACTTCGCCGATGCTGACGTCCTGGTTGCTGACCGCCTTGCTGCCGGTCAGCGTGAAGTTGTTGTCCCGTGGTTTGGACGCAAGGCCATCCCTGCCCCCACCGTCCATGCCACGCGCGATTCCCATGCGCTCCCAGGCGAGGAACACCCACACCGCCGCCACCCGCAGCTCGAACCAGATGCGTTGGAACGGATTGAGGCTGGCGCGATGCGCCGCCACCCAGTTGGCGAACAGCAGGATATGCCGGCACTCCTCCTGCATCACCGGCTCGAACACCTCCACCAGCTCCTGCGGGAACATGCCCGAGCGCTGCGCGATCACGTACAGACCGAAGGCGAAGAAACTGTCGATGCATTCGCTGTAGCCGGTGACCAGGTAGGCCCACAGCGGGTCACGCGGCGCCGGATACGGCGGTTCCGGCTCAAGCTCGATGCCATAGGCCGCCACCATGTCGTGCAGCACGACCTTGTGACGGCGCTCCTCCCAGGCGTTCTGCGCGACGCACAGCTTCCAGCCCGGATCCGACTCCGAATCAGCATAGCCTTGCATGTTCTGCGAAGCCTTGCCCTCGGTCTGCACCGCAATGTCCCAGATGGGCAGGCTCACCAGCCGGTCGCGCGCCCGCCCGGACAGCTTCGGCCAGGCGATGATCGACGGGCGGTAGGGATTGAAGGTTTCCTGGAACATGCGCGCCACGGCCTCGGCGTGCTGCGCACTTCCGGGCTTGAGCCGGCCCTCGATGGGACTGCGCCAGTGGCGGGCACCGTAGTCCGCAGCCTCGACCTTGCCGGCTTCAACCGCGTTGAATATGGCCAGAGGCAGGCCGCCGGGGGGCGGTGGCAGCGGCACGCGCCGCAGGGACTCAACAGCTTCCATAGCGCTTACAAGTTTAACGCAGTCGCAGCATTCCCTGTGACTGGAACCAGTGCACGGCATCCTCGAAGGCGGTCTGCGGCGGCCGGTGGGTATATCCAAGCTCCCGTTCGGCGCGGGCGCTGCTGAAATACATCTTCTTGCGGGCCATGCGCACGCCTTCCACGGTGATGTTGGTGGAACGGCCGGTCAGCTTTGCAAATGCCTCGGCGACATGTGCGATGGGCAGGACGACGCCATGCGGCAGACTGATGCGCGGGGGCCGGCGACCCACGATACCCGCCACCGCGGCCAGGATGTCGCGCAGGGCGAGATTCTCCCCGCCCAGGATGTAGCGCTCACCGGGGCGGCCCTGGTCGAGCGCCAGCAGATGACCGCGCGCGATATCATCCACGTGCGCGACATTGAGGCCGGTATCGACGTATGCCGGCATGCGTCCCGCAGCCGTGTCCAGCACGATGCGCCCCGTGGGCGTCGGCTTGACATCGCGCGGCCCCACCGGGGTCGAGGGGTTCACAATCACCACGTGATGACCCGCCAGGGCCCACTCCCGGGCCACGGCCTCCCCCAGGAACTTGGAGCGCTTGTAGTGGCCGATCATGTCCGACAGCGCCGCGGCATCGCCTTCGTCCGCGGGCCGGCCATCATGATGCAGGCGGATGGTCGCCACGCTGCTGGTATGCACCACGCGCTCCACACCGGCATGGGCTGCGGCTTCCAGGATGTTGCGGGTGCCTTCGACATTGATGGCGTAAAGATCGGCCGGGTCCGGCGCCCACAGCCGGTAATCCGCCGCCACGTGGAACAGCGTGTCGCATCCCGCCAGACCCTTGAGCAGCGACTGGCGGTCGCGCAGATCCCCGGTCACTGTCTCCAGCCGCAGGCCGGCGAAGTTGCGGCGATCCGACCCTGCGCGCGCCAGCGCACGCACCTGCCAGCCCTCAGCCAGCAGCGCACGCGCCACGGCAGCGCCAACGAAGCCCGTCGCGCCGGTTACAAACGCTCTTTTCATGCTCATTCCCTTGCCAGACCGGCACGCGCAGCGGCCCTCAGTGTGCGCCGCGCCGCGCCATAGCGCCGCGCCAGCGCCAGCAGCGAGGCAATGTCCGCAGGGTGGGTCAGCAGCGCCGCGAGCAGGCGCGGCA
>DAIDKA010000252.1 GCA_027451085.1 Gammaproteobacteria bacterium | reverse complement strand
GATCAGCCCCAGCACCGGTCCCGCGCAGGGCGCCCACAGCAATCCCGTGGCCACGCCCAGCAGCACCGAGGACCAGGCGCCGGACGACCCTGCGCCGGCATCGGCGCTGGCGGCCAGCCTGTTGCCCGCGGCCACCAACGGCTGCGTCCAGCGCTCCGCCAGCGACGGCACCAGCAGCGTCAGCCCGAACAGCCCCAGCAGCACCAGTGCCGCGTCACGCCCGTAGCGGTTGGCCTGCACGGCCCAGCCGCCGGCGACCGCAGCAAGACTCCCCACCGCCGCGAACGCCAGTGCCAGGCCGGCCAGCATGGGCAGCGTGCTGCGCATGAACGACCGGTCGGCACGGGCAAACACGAACGGCAGCACCGGCAGGATGCAGGGGCTCACGATGGTGAGGATGCCCCCCAGATAGGCAAGCAGCAGCATCAGCAGGCGCCCGTCAGGTCGCGGCAGGACGGAATTTCAGGACCAGCCCGTTCATGCAGTACCGCTTGCCGGTGGGCGGCGGACCATCGTCGAACACATGCCCCAGATGGCCGCCGCAGCGGGCGCAGTGCACCTCGGTGCGCACCATGCCGTCGGATGCGTCCGTCATGGTGTCGACGGCGTGCGGCAGCGGCATCCAGAAGCTGGGCCAGCCCGTGCCGCTTTCGAACTTGGTGGTCGAAGAGAACAACGCCTGATCGCAACCGGCGCAGAGGAAATCACCACGCCGATGCTCGTTCAGCAGCGGGCTGCTGAAGGGTCGCTCGGTCGCGGCCTGGCGCAGCACCGCGTACTGCGCCGGAGTCAGGCGCTGATGCCACTGGGCATCCGTGTAGGACACAGGGTAGCTCTTCGCGGCGACGGCGCGGCGCAGGCTGACGCCCGTGGCCAGTGCAGTCGCACTCCATGTCAACAGGGTACGTCGGGTGATCATGATGGCTCCTCGAGGATTGCCTCAGGCATGCATTGCAGGAAGTTGAACGTCCGCTGCCGGGGCCGACAGAGCCCCATCCAGCCAGCGACCGAAAAAACGGCGGGCAGGACCGTGGAGTATGGGCGCAAACCGCCGCCCTTCCTCCCTCAATCGCGGCACATCGATGCGCGCCGCTGCAAGCTCGCAGGCATGTCCGACGTACCAGCGTTCCAGGGCCTCGGGCTTGACCTCGGGGTGGAACTGCAGCGCCAGGATCCGACCCCCCAGCGACCAGGCCTGGCTGGCATACAGTCCCGTCGCGGCCAGGTGCTTCGCATTCCGCGGCAGGTCGAACGTATCACCATGCCAGTGCAGCACCGGTATCGACGCGGACAGCAGTTCAGCCATTGCGGGGCAGTCGGCCGCATCCTGGCCGGGCTGCAGGGCGGACCAGCCGATCTCCTTGCCGCGCCGGCCCGGATACACCGGGGCTCCCAGCGCAGCCGCCATCAGCTGCGCACCCAGACAGATGCCAAGCGTCGGCAGCCCTCGTTCGAGACGCGCGGCGAGCAGCGACAGTTCCACCTGCAGGAAGGGGTAACTTGCGGCTTCATAGACCCCGATGGGGCCGCCCAGCACCACCAGCAGCGCTGCTGACAGCGTATCCAGCGTGGCGAGGTCCGCGGTACAGGCATCGGCGACCTGGACGCGCAGGCCACGCGCCGCAAGCTCGTCTCCAAGCGAACCGGCATCCTCGAAGGGCACATGCGTGAGAACCAGGGCTGTCATCACGAACACCACCGATCCTGAAAGGGCGAAGCACCTGTATTCATGATAGCGAATACGACACGGCGGACCCAAAAGTTACATGACGATGACCCCGCCTTGGGCATCAACCCCGGCCGATGAAGGGCATCCTGGTGGCCATGATCGTCATGAACTGAACGTTGGCGTCGAGCGGCAGCTTGGCCATGTTCAGCACCGCCTGTCCGACGTGCGCAAGATCCATCAGCGGTTCGGGCGTGTGGCCGGCCGGACTGGCCTGCGACAGTTTCGTCGCAAGTTCGGTGCGGGCATTGCCGATGTCGATCTGGCCACAGGCAATGTCGTAGTCCCGTCCATCCAGCGAGGTGGATTTGGTGAGTCCCGTCATGGCGTGCTTACTGGCGGTATACGCCACCGAGCGCACGCGGGGGGCATGGGCCGAGATCGACCCGTTGTTGATGATGCGCCCCCCGCGCGGACTTTGCGCCTTCATGATCCTGAAAGCCTGCTGCGTGCACAGGAACGCGCCGGTGAGGTTGGTGGAAATCACCGCGTTCCAGGTCTCGAACGGCAGCTCTTCCAACGGCACCGAAGGCGCACTGATCCCGGCATTGTTGAAAAGCACGTCCAACCGGCCGAATGCCGCCTGGCTGCGCGCGAACAGCGCCGCGACCTGCTCCGGGCGGGTGACGTCACCCACCACCGCAGCCGCCCGGGCGCGTGCGTCTCCCGCCAGGCCGATGGTCTCCTCCAGCGCCTCGGCCCGCCGGCCGGACAGGGTCACCCGCCAGCCGTCCGCCAGAAAAGCCAGCGCCACCGCGCGGCCGATGCCACTGCCTGCGCCCGTGATCAGTGCTACCTTGGAAGTCATGATGTGTTCCCGGCTTGAATAAAGAAGCCCCCGGAACCTTGCGGCGCCAGGGGCCTTGCTCTGTCAGCAACATGGCCAAAC
>DAIDKA010000251.1 GCA_027451085.1 Gammaproteobacteria bacterium | reverse complement strand
CTCGCTGCTGCGCGCCGCGTTCGATGAAAGCCTGCGCTGGGACTCGCCATCGCGCATGGCCGGACGCATCACCACCCGCGAGGTGCCGATCGAGGACTACCTGGTGCCGGCCGGCCAGCGTGTCGGGCTCATGTTCGCCGCCGCCAACCGCGATCCGCGCGCCTGGGAGCACCCCGAGCGCTACGACCTGTCCCGTGATCTGAAGCAGCAGGTGGGCTGGGGCTACGGCGTGCATGCCTGCGTCGGGCGCATCCTGGCGCAGCTGGAGTCGAACGCACTGCTGTCCGAATTCGTGCGGCGGGTGCGCATGGTCGAGCACGCGGGCGCAGTCGAGCCGTGGATGACGACCATCGGTCACGGCCCGGCGCACCTGCCGGTGCGGCTGTATGCCGCCTGATTTGAATCACCGCGCGGGCACGACTGCGCCGCGGGCTTCAGGCGCCGAACAGTCGCACGATGTAGTGACTGTCGAGGTACTCGCGGATCACGGCGATGCAGCCATCCTGGATCTCGAATGCCCAGGCATAGCGGTTGTCGTAGGGCCGGCCATCCTTGAGAGCGCCTGTGCCATGGGTCTCCACCAGCACCAGCGGGCCGTTGACCGCCAGCGACAGGATGCGGTTGGCCGGGCTGCCCGGTGCGAATGCGCCCCGGATCGGACGCAGGAAGTCATCAACGATGACATCGCGGCCGTGATACGCCCCGGCGCCGGGCATGTCCTTGGCCTGCGGCAGCCATGCAGCATCCGCAGTCAGAAGCCCGCGCACGGCTTCGAGGTCCTCGGCGTTGAGCTTGTCGAAGAACGTGCGGACCAGGGTCTCGTTGCTCGTCTGATTCATGGGTCATCCTGGCAGGTGTGAGAACGTCGTAATTCATATGATCAACACAAATACGGCCTCCGGGCAATCGGAATCGAACTGGGATGTCATCGCCATCGGCAGCGGCCACAACGGGCTTACGGCGGCGGCATACCTCGCCAAGGCCGGCAGACGCGTGCTGGTGCTGGAGCGCAATGCCTGGATCGGCGGCGGCGTGGTCACGCGCGAGCTCACCCGTCCCGGATACCGCCACGACCAGCATTCGATGGCCCATATCTTCATCCAGGCCAACCCGCTGCTCGCCAATGATGAACTGGGACTGAAATCGCGTTTCGGGCTGCGCTACCTGTTTCCGGAATCGCCCATGATGTCGGTGTTCGAGGACGGCACCACGATCACGCTGTACCGCGACCGGGAGCGCACCGCGGCCGAAATCGCCCGCTGGTCGAAGCACGATGCGCAGGCATACCTGCACCTGTCGGCCCGGGCGGCAGAATGGCTGCCCATGCTGGTGGCAACACTGTATTCGCCGCCCGCACCCAATGGCGCAAGCATGGCCCTGATGGACCAGAGCCGGGAGGGGCGGCAGCTGTGGAAGACCATGCAGATGAGCTGCCACGACGTCCTGTGCTCGTACTTCGAGCACGACCGCGTGCGGGCCCACTTCGCGCGCATCGCCGGCGAGAACCTGGTGTCCCCGGACGAGCAAGCCACGGGCATCGGCGTGTTCGTGTTCTTAGGGTTCCTGGAAGCCTATGGCTTCGGCGTGCCGGTGGGGGGCAGCGGCAGGCTGGCGCAAGCCCTGGCCGCGTGCATCGAGCACCACGGCGGCCGCGTCGTCACCGGCACCGAAGTGCGGGAGGTTCTGACCGAGGGCGGCCGCGCCGTGGGCGTGGTGACCGCCGGTGGTGAGCGTCTGCGCGCGCGCGATGCGATCATTGGCGCCATCCACCCGCATCTGCTGGGCAGCCTGGTGCCGGCACTCGATCCCGTGGTGCGCGCTGACGCCGAAGCCACGCAGCTCACGCAGGCCGGCTGCATCACCGTGCACGCCGCCCTGGACGGGCCGCTGCAGTTCAACGCCAGCGCTCCCGTGAACTCGGTGATGATCGAACTGCTGCCGACGACCTACCGTGAGCTGCGCGAATGTTTCGATGACCTGCGCTACGGCGGGTTCATGCGCACCCCGCTGCTGGGACTGGGCTCACTGTCAATGTTCGATGCCAGCCGCGTGCCGCCGGGCAAGGCCGTCGCCCACCTGTGGGACTACGTGCCTTACCAGCGGCCCGACGGACGCTCCTGGGACGACACCAAGGCCACCTATGCCAAGCGCATGCTCGAACGGCTGCGGCGCTACGCACCGAACATCCACGATGTACTGCTCGACTTCCACTGCGATAGCCCGGTGGACATGGAGCGCACCTCGCCCTCGTTCCGCCGCGGCGACCTGCACGGCATCGCCACCACCAGCTACCAGAGCGGTGCCCACCGGCCCACTCCGGAACTCGGCCAGTACCGCGTACCCGCAGTGGAGCGGCTGTACCTCGTCGGGCCGTTCCAGTATCCGGGCGGTGGTGTATTCGGCGCCGGCCGCGCCACCGCCCAGGTGCTGTGCGAGGATCTGCGCATCGACTTCGACAAGGTGGCCTCCACTCCATGAAGCTCTACACCCAGGACCGCCGGGAGCTCATGACCGTAAACGAGATCCGGCCACAGCAGGACGGACTCATGATCCGCGCCAAGGTGTTCGGCGCAATGCCGCTCAACGCCGTGGTGACCCCCGAGGCGGCGCGCGCGGGCCTGAAGCTGCTCGGCTGGCGCGGCACGCTGTATCTGCTGACACTGCCATTGCGGCGCGGCCGCACCGGAGACAAACCATGAGTGGTTCCATGCAGGGCAAGATCGTGATCGTGACCGGCGCCGCTGGCAGCATCGGCCATGCCACCGCGCTGACACTGGCCGCGGCCGGCGCGGACCTCATGCTGGTCGACATCAACGGCGAAGGTCTTGCCGCCAGGCGCGGCGCGGTCGAGGCCGCAGGCGGCCGCGTCGAGACCTTCACCGGCGATTGCAGCCGCTCCGCCGACGTGGCGGGCTATGTCGCGGACACCCTCAAGGCCTTCGGGCGCATCGACGGCCTGTTCAATAACGCTGGCACCGAGGGCAAGCTGGGCCCGACACACGAATACGAAGAAGAGGAGTTCGACCGCATCATCCGCATCAACCTCAAGAGCATGTTCCTGGGGCTGCGGCACGTACTGCCGGTGCTGGTCGGCCAGGGACGCGGCGCCGTGGTCAACACAGGATCAATCGCCAGCGAGCGCGGCCTTGCCGGGGCCTGCGCCTACAACGCCTCCAAGCACGGCGTCATCGGCCTGACCCGCACCGCCGCCAGCGAAGTCGGCGTCCACGGCGTACGCGTCAACGCCGTCATGCCGGGCGTCATCGACACACCGCTGCTGGAAGCGATGCTGAAAATGATGTTCAACGGCGACGTCGCAGCCGGCAAGCGCACCCTGGGACGTATCGCCACCCAGGACCGCATCGGCCAACCGGCCGAGGTGGGAGAGATCGCCACCTTCCTGTTGTCGGACAAGGCTTCCTATGTGAACGGCGCGGCCTGGGCCGTGGACGGTGGTGCGCTATCCACCATACGACACTGAGCCAGCCATCAGCGCGGGCGCACCCGCGCCAGGGCCGCCTGGACGCAGGACGCGTCCATGTCCGCGCCCGCGGCGCCGGAGACTGCGAAAACGCCCAGGAACTCCGCGCCGCGCTTAAGCGGGACGGCACCCGGCAGCGCCATGCCGATCTTCGGGTCCGCCTTGATCTGTGCAGCTAGCGCAGGGTCGGTTCTGGCCCTCGCAGCTACTTCGCCTGAGGGCACCTTGTATTTAAGGACCACGGCGACCTTGATGGGAGCGAACTTCTGCGACAGCAGCGAGGCTCCGTCCCCCGACAGCAGCACCACCGGGTCCCCCGCCGAGTCGGTAACCAGCGCCGTGACCGGATAGCCCTTGGCGGCGCAGGCGGCTACCGCGGCCTGGGCGAGCCGCACTGATTCGGCCAGCGGTGGCCCCTTGGCGCGCGCAGAGGGTGGCAGTGAAGCAGGAGCAGCCTTGGGCGGCTCTGCCAGGGCTGGCATGGCCAGCATCGCGGCCAATGCGGTCAGGATTGGAAATTTTGAGAACCGCGTCACAGGATGCGCCTTCAGCAGGTTGAGGAACCGGAGAAACGATGCCGGTCACAGCGCACCACCTGCTGGACCGGGTATGGTGCATTGTCGCGGTAACCGCGCCCCCATGTCACGTCCTCCGCGATGCACCCCACCTATAACCTCTGGCTGGTTTCACTCTCGGTCGTCGTTGCCATCGCGGTGTCGTACACGGCGCTGCAACTGGCCGGGCGCGTGGCGGACGCGGAAGGCACCCAGGCCCGCCCCTGGTTGATCGGTGGCGCCATCGCCATGGGCATCGGCATCTGGTCCATGCACTTCATCGGCATGCTGGCATTCTCCGTGCCGATTCCGCTGCGCTACAACGTCCCGGTCACGCTCGCCTCGCTGCTGATCGCCATCCTCACCTCCGCGTTCGCGCTGTCGATCAGCAGCCGCGCAAACCTGAGCCTGCGCCGCCTGGCATCGGGCGCCATCTTCATGGGCGCCGGCATCGTCGCCATGCACTACACCGGCATGAGCGCCATCCAGATCATGCCGGCGATCCACTACAACGCTGCACTGGTGGCCGCTTCGGCACTGATCGCGGTGACCGCATCATTCGTGGCCCTGTGGCTGTTTTTCCAGCTGCGCAGTGGTGCCTCGCGGACCATGACACTGGTCCGGGCCGGCGCAGCCGTGATCATGGGCTTTGCCATCGCAGGGATGCACTACACCGGCATGGCCGCCTCGATGCTGGCACCAGGCTCTTACTGCCTGGGTGGTGAGACCTTCGACAACTCCTGGCTGGCCGTGATCATCGGGCTGGTGTCGCTCGGGGTGCTGGCGATCACACTGATCGCCTCGATCTTCGATGCCCACCTGAAGTCCCGCGCCCGCCGGGGGGCGCTGCGGCTGGAAAAACTCAACATGGAGCTGCAGCAGGGCAAGCGGCTGTTGACACTCGCAACCCAGGCGGCGGGCATCGCCTGCTGGGAATACGACGTCCGCAGCCAGCGGGTGCTGTGGACCGAGAACGAGATCAGCGCCCTGAGGCGCCTCGGGATCGACCCGCAGGCGGAACCCGAATCCCTGCTGTCCCGCCTGCATCCCGACGATGCCGGTGCGGCGCTGGCGGCACTGCACGCGGCAGCAGGCGACAACCGCGGGGTTGTCAGCCTCAAGGTCCGCGTATGCCATGCAGACCAGGTGGTCCATATCCAGGCTCACGTGCGCCTGTTCTGCGACGCCAATGCGCAGATGATGCGGCTGCTCGGCATCTGCTGGGACGTCAGTGAGGATGTAGTCCGGCAGGCGCGCCAGTCCGAACTGCAATTGCAGCTGCAGGATGCCTCCCGGCAGGCCGGCATGGCGGAGGTCGCCGCCGGGGTGCTGCACAACATCGGCAACGCACTCAACAGCCTGGGAATCTCGACCTCGATACTGCAGAACGGCCTGCGCGACTCGCGCGTGGGCAACGTGCAGCGCGTGGCAACGCTGCTGCATGATCACCGCACGGATCTCGGGACATTTCTGACGGAGAACGTCCGCGGGCGCGAGGTGCCGGGCTACCTGGCCCAGCTGGGACAGCAGTTGAGCCTCGAGCGCGACAGGCTGTACAAGGAGGCACAGTCCGTGGTGGCCAACGTGGAGCATATCGCCCGCATCGTGGCTGCACAGCAGACCTATGCCCGCCACAATGACACCGCTGACGCACTGGATCTGGTGGAGCTGGTAAACCAGACGCTGATGCTGAACTTCGGCAATCAGGTCGAGCTGCGGATCGACCGCCAGTTCGATCCGGTACCACACGTCCTCATCGACCGTCACAAGGTCATGCAGATCCTCACCAACCTGGTGTCCAACGCGCGCCACGCGCTGCGCAGCGAGGAGCATCAGCTGCTCACGGTCCGCATACGGGGCCAGGAGCCCGGCTGGTTCACCATCGAAGTTCAGGACTCAGGCATCGGCATGACACCGGAGGGGCTGGCACGCCTGTTCGAGTTTGGATTCACCACCAAGAAGAGCGGCCATGGCTTCGGCCTGCACGCAAGCGCGAACATGGCGCGAGAGATGGGCGGCGCGCTGAGCGCCAGCAGCGATGGCCCCGGCAGGGGCGCGTGTTTCAGCCTGAGGCTGCCGCTGCGGACGCCGGAGCAAGAGGAACGCAAGCGGGCATGAGCATGACGAACCCCCAGGCCGCGCCACTGCCGCGCATAGTGGTCATCGACGATAATCGCTCCATCCACGAGGATTTCCGCAAGGTTCTGACTCCGCCGATCGCGGCAACGGGCGAGAACCTTGCGGCAATGGAAAACCTGCTGTTCGGCGACCAGCCGGCCGCGGCCGGCGCCAGCGCGAACGCGCCGGCTTACGAGGTCGATTTCGCCTCGCAGGGCGAGGAGGGGCTTCGCCTGGTCGAACAGGCGAAGGTCCAGCGGCGCCCCTATGCCATGGCATTCGTGGACATGCGCATGCCTCCAGGCTGGGACGGACTCGAGACCATCGACCACATCTGGCAGGTGGACCCGGAAATCCAGATCGTCATCTGCTCCGCCTATTCGGACTACCAGTGGTCGCAGATGATCGACCGCGTGGGCTACCGCAACAACCTGCTGGTGCTGAAGAAGCCGTTCGAACCGATCGAGGTGCAGCAATGCGCCAGCGCCATGACGTACAAATGGCGGCACGAACGGGAACTGGCTGCGCACGTTCACGCCCTCGAACAGCAGGTCAAGGCCGGCACCGCCAGCCTGGAGGCCGCCAACAGGCAGCTGCGGCACATCTCGACCCACGACAGCCTGACGGGGTTGACGAACCGGGTGCTGCTGGAGGACCGCTTGAACCAGGCGATCACCCATGCCCGGCGCTATGGCCGGCCGTTCTCGGTGCTGGTGGCCAACCTCGACCGCTTCAAGACCGTCAATGACTCGCTGGGACATCGTGCGGGCGACACAGTGCTGAGCGAGGCGGCACGCCGGATCCGCGCTGCCGTGCACAACATGGATACCGTGGCCCGCATGAACGGCGATGAATTCGCGATGATCACAGGCTTCGCGCCGGAGTCGCAGGATGCGATGCAGGTTGCGCATCGGGTTAACGCAGCCTTGTCTGCACCACTCCCGGCGCAGGACATCACCCTGCACCTGTCCGCCAGCATCGGCATCGCGCAGTTTCCGGACGACGGCGACAGCACCGAAGCACTGCTGGCCCATGCTGCTGCGGCAATGCGCCACGCCAAGCTGTGCGGCCGGAAAAACGCCCAACGCTTTGACGCCAGCATCAGCTCGTCCGGCGTGGACAGCGTGAACCTGGAAAACGACCTGCATCGTGCCGTGCGGGACGGACAGCTGGAGCTGTTCTACCAGGCCAAGGCCGACATCGGCACCGACCAGGTGTACAGCGCCGAGGCGCTGATCCGCTGGCGCCATCCGGAGCGCGGCCTGGTCGCCCCCGATCAGTTCATCCCGCTGGCCGAAGAATGCGGCCTGATCCACGAGATCGGCACCTGGGTGCTGCAGGAGGCCTGCCGTCAGTGCGCGCAATGGCACCAGGAGGGCCTGCAGTTGCGCGTCGCCGTCAATGTCTCCGCCTCGCAGTTCCGCCAGGGTGACCTGTTCGACCAGGTACGCGGCGCCCTGTCCGCGGCCGGCCTCGATCCACGGCACCTGGAACTGGAACTGACCGAATCCGCGGTGATGACCAATCCGGAACAGTCGACCGCGATCATGGAGCAGCTGAGCCGCATGGGTGTGCTGCTGTCGGTCGATGACTTTGGCACCGGCTACTCCAGCATGAGCTACCTGCGGCGCTTCCCGATCGACAAGCTCAAGATCGACCGTGGATTCGTCAAGGAGCTGAACACGCGCGTGGAGGATGCTTCGATCGTGCGCGCAATCGTTTCGCTGGCGCACGGCCTGAAACTGAAGGTCGTGGCGGAAGGGGTCGAGACCGTCGAGCAGCTCAGGTTCCTGCAGGCTGTGCGCTGCGACCAGTACCAGGGCTTCCTTTTCAGCAGGCCGATACCCGCGCCGGAGTTCGCGCGGCGGCTGCGCGAGTGGCAGAGCCAGGACGGCAACCCGGACGATCTGCTGTCCCGGACCTACAGCAAGCTCACGGGGCTGAACGGCCCGTGACCTGAGGGGCCGGAAGTGGATAATAGCGCCCTCCGATTGACAACAACCGATGGGGTACGCTGATGCCTAAGCAGCTTGTTTCGAGCCTGGTGCGGCTGGGAGCGGTGGCGCTCGCAGGATCCGTGGTGCTGGCCTGGGCACCAGCCACACCGGCGCAGGAAGTCACCGCCCGGACCCTGGTCGATCGCGCGCAGATCCAGGACCTGATCACGCGCTACTATTACAACTTCGGCCGGGACAACTCGGGCAGTTTCGCCAACTTCTATGCCGAGGACGCCGAACTCATCCTGGGGAGCACCCACTTCAAGGGCCGGGACGGTATCACCAAGGCCTATGCTGGCGCGGAGAAGAACAGCCCGATGCGCAAAGCCTATGCCTTCAATGTCACGATCAGTAACCCGCTGATCACCGTGCACGGCAGTGCAGCCACCGCGCAGCTGATCTTCACCGAATACCTGACCGGGAAGCGCGGTGATGCTCCTGTCATCCGCACGCAGGGACGCGAATACGCCACCTTCATCAAAGAGCACGGCCAGTGGCGCTACAAAACCCGCCAGATCATGAGCGGAGCCGAGGCTCCGGCAGGCTGGGGAAACTGATGCATCACCCCACCGGGTGATGCATCCGGTGGGGTGCGGTCGTCATCCGCAGGCAGCGCGCAACTCATGGCATCGGATTGACCGCATCGATGAAAGTGCCGGCTCAGCCCGCGTACTGCAGCGAGTGGCTATTTCTTCTCGGGCTCCAATACGACGGCGGCCTCCGTCGTCAGCAGCCGGAAGGTGAAAGACTCCTGGAAGTACAGCTCGACCACCGTGCTGGAATGGCCCAGGTAGCCGATGGAAATATCCTGGCCGATATCCAGGGCGAAATCTCCACCGCGCGTCGTGACCAGGAGGCCGCCGGCAAGGGCCGGCGCCCAGATGACCCCGCCCTCCACCATGCGCTCGATATGCTGGAACACGGGATAGCCCTCATCGCTGCCCCCGCTGACGATGGTGTACTCCTGGGCGCCCAGCACCAGGGCGTAGGGCCCGTTGACGCCGGCGAGCCGCAACTGGCTGACCGCCTGCGCGACCATCGCAGGATACGCTTTCACGCTTGCCGGCAGCGTTTGCACAGGATTGCTGCTGTCCTGGCGAATGCCGTGGATCCCCGCGGCGGCGTAGCCATCGAAGATGGCCTGGTCTTCGGCAAAGGCGATCTTTCGGGCAGCTTCCTTCACCGGACTCCAGTCCGAATCAGTGGCGCCTCGTTCGACATCATCAATACTGTGTCGCGACAGTTCAAATGGCACCCGCAGTTCCACCAGCGCCTTGACCTCTCGCTGCGCCGCCTGGATACCGGCGCCCGGCGCCTGGATCGGGCGCAGGTGGCCGGTGCCCACCGCCGCAAGGCCTGAACCCTTGGGCTCCGAGGCGTCCACGAACCGCCGCGCCCCGAGATGGCGCTTGAGTGTGCGGGCGGCTTCCTCTTCGATCTGAGCCCACGCTGCTGCAGAAATGGGCGCGAGGTGCCGATGCAGATTGTTCATGTCCTGCTTCCTTGAGTTCAGGGAGACTTCAGAGAGCCGATGCCCAGAGAACCCTCAGCTGCAGGCGTCATGGGGCCGCCTCCGGCCGGAACGTTCTCGAGAAAGGCCGATGAGGGCACAAAGAACAGGCTTCCGGTGACCGCGCGGCTGAAATCCAGCAGCCGGTCGTAGTTGCCCGGCGGCTTGCCCACGAACATGTTGGTGAGCATCTGCTCGATCCGGCGGGGTGAACGCGCATAGCCGATGAAATAGGTGCCGAACTCACCCTTGCCCGCATCGCCAAAAGGCATGTTGTCGCGCAGGATCTGCAGCTGCTCACCGTCTTCGACGATGTTCGTCAGCACGTTGTGCGCATAGCTGGCCTTTGCCACATCGGCCTGTTCGATGTCCGACAGCTTCATCCGCCCGATGATGCGCTCCTGCATCTGCACCGGCAGCGCGTTCCACCCGGCCATGTCGTGCAGGTATTTCTGCACGATCACATAGCTGCCGCCGCTGAAGACGGCATCCTCATCCCCGACCACGGTGGCCTCGAAGGCGGCCCGCTCGACGGGGTTCTCCGTCCCGTCCACGAACCCCAGCAGGTCGCGGTCATCAAAATACTTGAAGCCGTGGACTTCATCCGTGGTGGCAACCGAGTCCCGCAGGCGGCACGTGATATGGGTTGCCAGCTCGAAGCACAGGTCCATCCGCATCGCGCGGATGTGGAACAGCATGTCGCCCGGCGTCGACACGGCATGATGCTGCCCGCGGATCTCCCGGAAGGGGTGCAGGTCCTTCGGCCGTGGCGCCCCGAAGAAGCGGTCCCACGCATCCGAACCGAACCCCGTGACGCATGACAGCCGGGCATCGAGGTCACGGAAGCCCACTGCACGCCGCAGCGCCGCCAGGTCCCCGCACAGCGCCCTCACCGCGGCATCATGCTCCGCCCCCGGCTTCACGGTCACAACCAGGAAGATGGCGGCGCTGGTAAGCCCTGCGACTACGGGTTGCGGTTCATCGACGGTCACGGCTGTTTCCTGGCAACCTGCATGGATGCGCAACTATACTGATGCGCGCAGCGCTGCGCCGGCCCGGGCCTTGAACCGGGGCCGGCGACAACAGCAAAAACCTCAGGGCTTCAGCTGTCCGCGGATCTCGCCCGGCTTGTGGGCCGTGCTGTGGATGTTCACGTACAGGTTGCCGCTCTTGAAGCTTGCCAGCTGCTCATCAGTCAACTTGGAGCCGGCGGGCACTTTCCAGGTGCCGTGGGGGCCCTTTTCCAGCGTGATGATCGGGGGACCCGACTGCCCGGGGGCGCCCATGTGAATATGCGCGGCGATGCCGTCGATTCCCTTCGACCTGAGCTTCCCGGTGACCGTGCCATCATCGGAGATGGAAAACTCTCCGGTCGCCGTGGCTGAGGTGGATACCGGCGGCGTCTCTTCAGCTCCAACCAGTTTGACCTTGACGTCCTCGGCGAGTGCCGCGGCACCATAGAGAGTAAGGGCTGCTGCTGCTATCGAAGCGTAAATCTTTCGCGATACCTTGGGTGTCATCATCACGATCTCCTGGATGTAATTAAGATTCTCGGAGGGCCCGGGATTGTATGGCAGCTTTGAAATTGAGCCTGATCCTTCTGGCTCACGCCAGATTGCGATTCATTATGTGAGCACTTTATAACCCCTCCCAGGGGGTGGACTGCAAATCACTGATGCCAGGACACCAACATACGCCGATTTCCAGGCAGGGGATGGTGGGATCATGATCTTATTAATCAGATACTTGCAGCATCTGCCAGAGTCCAGGCCTGGGCCTGGGCGGGGGCATGCGAAACGGCGGCACCTCTCCCCACACCAGATGAACGCCCTCATGCTGGCCTGGCTGTGCTGCCTGGCCGCGGTTCCCGCGTTCGCAGCCGGAACCTTCGACATCGGCCTTGCGACCGATGGAACACGCATCGATGCCATGGAGGTCGCCGCATCCGGTACGGCGGCTCCCACCGTCGTGCTGGTGGGCGGCCTCCACGGCAATGACAGCAGCGCCGCGGCGGTGCGCGCGGCCGTAGCCGCTTACGGGCGCCGCAGCAGGCGCCCCGTCAACCTGCTGGCCGTGCCGCTCGCCAATCCCGACGGCGCCACACTGGAATTCCCGCCAACCGGGGTGGCCTACCGGGAGCACGCCGAGTCCCATGTGCTGTGGCGCTGGCTGGGCGTCCAGGCACCCGACATGGTGCTGGTCGCGGGGGAAGACGATGCCGGTCTGATCGAGGCCCTGAGCACGCACAAGGTCGCCGACATGGGCAGCATCCCGGCGCGCCACTGGTCCGGGAGGACCGCCGACCTCAAGGCACTTGACGGTCCCATCGCGGAGTCGGCGGCGCATCTGGAGCTGGAGCACCGTCGCGCCCGCTCGCCGCGGCAACTCGCCGAACGACTCGCGGCCCGTTATGGCCGTGATTTCAACCAGCCCTGGTATATCGGCGCCATCGCACTGATTGCGCGCGTGCGGCTGGGCGACATCACGGACGTGAAAGGTCTCGTCGAACCCTATGTCGACGGCACCCGCGACAGCCTGGCACACCCCAGTGCGCTGGTGATGGCGGGTCATATCATATTCACGGAACTGGCCCGCAGGACCGGGGACCCGCGCTACAGCGCCCTGGTGCGCAGGGTCGCCGATCTCGCATTCGACTCGTCCGGGCAGATGCTCGAGGCCGTGCCCTACAACGGCCAGTTCAGCGACTCGGTGTTCATGGGCACTGTGATAGTCGCCCAGGCCGGCTCCCTGACCGCAGATCGGCGCTATTACGACATGGCGTACCGGCACCTGCTGTTCATGGAAAAGCTCGATTTGAGGCCGGACGGACTGTACCGCCATCAACCGGCGACGGACGCCGCCTGGGGTCGGGGCAATGCCTTCGCAGCGCTCGGCCTGGCCATGCTGCTGTCTGAACTGCCGCATGACCATCCCGGATATGCACATGTCCTGCACAGCTACCGGAACCTGATGGCGGCGCTGCTGCCGCTGCAGACCCGCGACGGCCTGTGGCGCAATGTCGTCGACTATCCGGGCGCCTATCCCGAGTTCTCCGCCACGGCGATGATCGGCTTCGCCCTGCAGCATGGCCTTGCGAATGGCTGGATCGCAGGCCCCGAGTACCGCCGGGCTGTCGGCCATGCCTGGGTGGCAGTGAATTCACGCACCTCGGACGACGGCACATTCATCGATGTGTGCGAGTCCACCGCGCGGATGACCTCGCTTGCGCAGTACCTGCAACGCGCCGCCATCCTGGGCCCGGACGCGCGCGGCGGCGCCATGGCGATGCTGTTTGCGACGGAACTGATGCAGTGAGCAGCGTGCGACCCATAATTCGATCCATGGTACTGCCAGCCGCAATGTGCGCGCTGGGCCTGCCCACCGGCGCCGCGGCCTGGGGTTCCGAAGGCCATCAGATCGTCGCCGCCATCGCCAGGCACTACCTGACGCCCAAGGTGCACAACAAGGTCGACCGGATGCTGGCGGCAGACCCGGACACGCTGACCGCGCACGACATGCTGAGCGAGGCAAACTGGGCCGACCGCTATCGCAACAGCGGCCACGGGCAGACGGGCAACTGGCACTTCGTCGACATCGAACTTGACCACCCGGACCTCAAAGCAGCCTGTTTCAACATGCCCGCTTCCGGCCCCCTGGCCTCGCAAGGACCCGCGCGCGACTGTATCGTCAGCAAGATCCGCGAATTCACCCGGGAACTCGCGGACCCCGCGACCACTGCGGCCGAACGTCTGCTCGCCCTGAAGTTCCTGCTCCACTTCGTCGGTGACCTGCACCAGCCGCTGCACGCAGCCGACAACCACGACAAGGGCGGCAATTGCGTACCCCTGAACCTGGGCGGCCCGCGCCAGGTCAACCTGCACGGCTATTGGGACACCGTGGTTGTGCGGGAACTCGGCGACAACGCTCAGTCCGTCGCGGCAGCGCTCGTCGGCCGGATCACGCCCGGGGACAAGGCTGACTGGGAAAAGGGCGGCCCGCCATCATGGGCCGCAGAGAGTTACAGCATTGCCCTGACCACGGCCTACACGATCGGCTCGAAGCCCGGGTGCGTCCCGGACCGGGCGCCCATCAGCCTGCCGCCAGGCTATGACGCCGCCGCCCGCGAAGCCGCTGCGGTCCAGCTGGAAAAGGCCGGAGTCCGGCTCGCCGCGCTGCTCAATTACGCCTTGGATCCTTGAGGCGCCGCCTCATCAGGCGCCGCAATCTGCACGCAGTTCAGGCCCCGCAGGGCTTAGGCCCCGGGCCTGCAACGCCGGATTTTGTGCCGCCACCCGGCAGCGGAACCTGGATCGGGGAAACCTTGACGTTGGCAGTCCCGGCGTCCCGCGTGATTCCGATCGCGCGGGCCGTGGCAGGTGAAAGATCGACGATCCGGCCATGCACATACGGACCGCGGTCCTGTATCGAAACCACCGCGCGCTGACCGGTCGCAAGGTTGGTGACTTCTGCCGTGGTACCCAATGGAAGCGTCTTGCTGGCGGCGTTGTCACCTTGCGGGTTCATTCTGGCGCCGTTTGCCATCTTCCTGTGCACAAACATCCGCGCATAGAACGACGCCACTCCAAATCGCGTGCGCCCCGAGAGGTCGGGCGACTTCGCCGTCGCGGCAGCTGTCAGCGACGGCTCCTGGTCATGCTGCGGCACACAGGTTACGGCGCCAGAATGATGCTGGCACCCCGCAGCGCCGACGGCAATAGCGCAGAGCAGCAAGACTGTCGCCTGAAGCTTCAATGCAATCCACCTCAGGGCGCGGCGATCCCCTTCTGCGCCTTATAGCTGTTGCGCGCATCCCGTATCATGTTGTGGTTCCGAACGGCGCCGTCATGCTGACGCTGCACCACCTCTCGGACTTGCTCCGGCAACTTTTCAGTCAGCGCACTGCCATAAGCTTGCTTGGCGGTATCTTCGGCACGCTCCACTTCCTCAAGCGTGCTGAGGTTGGTGTCGCCGACGCTCGCAGCGACTTTTGCCCAGCCGCGATGCACCGCGCCTGCAAATGTCCCGCCATCCTTGGGCTTTCCACCAAGCGATTCCACCAGGCCCTTCAGCTCGGTCGCGGCCGAAGCACAATCGACAGCGCGCGCTTTGAGCATGGCTTTCAGCTCGCCTGTCGTTACCTCCTTGGCGGCGTCGCCGAACCCCTTCTTGCCATCCTCTGCTATCTGGATGAGGTCGTTAAGCACGGTTACGGTCTTTTCGCTTTGCATGATCATTCCTCGGTTGGTTGCAGGCTTTACGAAGCGCGACCGATGGTGGGGGCGAAAGCATCGACAGTCGGTACGCTGCCCCACCCAGCAGCGCTGGTCGACCTATCGCACCAGCCATGTACGCGATGCCGTACCGACAGGAATGTGGGGCCCATCTGCGGGGGAATGGACGAGCGATTCGAATACCCAGCGCCTGGGCGTAGCTGGAGGTGCACGCCAGGTCAAATCCCAGACGGCCCGGCAACTCCGGTACGCCCCGGCAGCACTTTTTTTGCCGGATGATCGAGAACGACGGCAGGAACTCTTCAATAGCTGGTCGTGATGAACGTGGGGCCGCTTCCGGTGGCGATCGTGCCGAGCGATGTCAGCACGCCGCTGACGCCGATGGAGTACTCCGAAACGTCGTTGGAGCTGCGATTCGTGACATAGACGTAGCGACCGGAGGGGTCGACCGCGATGCTGGACGGCCAGCTGCCGGTTGCGATGGTGCCGAGAGAGGTCAGGGCACCGCCGCCGCCGATGCTGTATTCCGAGATGGTGTTACCGCCGGAATTCGCCACGTAGACGTAATGGCTGGACGGATCGATGGCGACGGCATACGGAGTATTTCCGCAGGACACGGTGCCGACCGAGGTCAGCGCCCCGCCGGTTCCTATCGTGTACTCGGAAACCGAGTTGGAACTGGAGTTGACCACGTAGACGTAGCTGCCGGTGGCGTCGATGGCGAGCGAATAGGGGGCACTGCCGGAGGCGATGGTCCCCATCAGGGTGAGGGCGCCGGTGGTGCCGATGCTCAGCTCGGCAACGTCGTTCAGCGCGTCGTTCACCACGTAGACGTAGTGGCCCAGCGGGTCAGCTGCCGTCTGCAACGGGTAGGAGCCGCCGCCCGTCGATATCGCACCCAGGGACGTCAGTGTCCCATTACTGCCGATCGTGTACTGCGACACGTCTGACCCGCTTTGATTCGCCAGGTAGACGTAGCTGCCTGAAGGATCGATGCTGATGCCGCGCGAACCACCCACGGCCGCGATCGAGCCGATGGCGGTCAGAACCCCGCCGGCCTTCGAGTATTCCGACACGGAGCCCGTGCTCCAGTTCGTCGCGTAAACGTACGTACCGGCGGGATTGACGGCCACCGAGAAAGGTGCGGAACCGGTGGCGACCGAACCGGTCGAGGTGAGCACGCCATTGCTGGCGATGGAATATTCCGAGATCGTGTTCGAGCTGCTGTTCGTCACGTAGGCAAAGGCCTGGCCGGCACTGACAGTCAGCGTCACCACGGGAGAACTCACCCCGCCGAGCGCGGCGCCGATCGACGTCGAACCCGATGCCACGCCGGTCGCGAGACCGTTGGAGCCGGAAGCGTTGCTGATGGTGGCCGCGCTGCTGTCGGAAGACGTCCACGTCACCGAAGTGGTGAGGTTCTGCGTCGAATTGTCAGTGTAGGTCCCGGTGGCGGTGAATTGCTGGGTGGTGCCGGCAGCAATGCTGGGAGTCGCCGGGGTCACACTGAGGGAGACCAGCGTTGCTGCGGTGACCGTCAGTGTCGTCGATCCTGAGACGCCGCCCAGCGTCGCTGTAATGCTTGCCGCGCCCGCCGCCGCAGCATGCGCCTGTCCCTCGTAGCCAGAGGCGTTGCTGACGGTCGCAACCGCCGTATCGGACGATGCCCAGCTCACCACACTGGTGAGGTTCTGCGTTGAGTTATCTGTGTAGGTTCCGGTGGCTACAAACTGCTGCGTACTGCCGGCGGCGACGCTCGGGGTCGCGGGTGTCACAGCGATGGAGACCAGTGTCGCGGGTGTTACAGTGAGGGTATCCGCGCCCGACACTGGCCCCAGCGCTGCACTCACCGTCGTCGAACCAGCAAGGACGGCCGTGGCAAGCCCATGGGAATTGGCGGCGTTGCTGATCGCGGCAACCGCCGCGCTGGAGGAACTCCAGGTGACCTGCGTGGTGAGATTCTGCGTTGAACCATCGCTGTAGGTGCCTGTGGCGGTGAACTGCTGCGTAGTGCCGGCAGCAGCGCTCGGCGCCTGCGGGGTTACGCTGATGGATACCAGCGTGGCCGCCGTCACCGTGAGGTTTGCCGTGCCCGAGAGGCCTCCAAAGGAGGCGGTGATGGTGGTCTGCCCAGTACCCGCAGCCGTCGCCAGCCCATTGGAGCCGGCGGCGTTGCTGACCGACGCGACCGATGCACTGGAGGAACTCCAGGTCACCTGCGTGGTGAGATTCTGCGTGGAATTGTCGGAAAAGCTGCCTGTTGCAATGAACTGCTGCGTGGTCCCGCTGGCGATTGTGGGCGCTGCCGGCGTCACCGCGATGGAGGTCAGCGTCGCCGCGGTGACCGTCAGATCGGCAGATCCGGAAACCGCTCCCATCGTTGCCGTGATGGTACTGGAGCCCGCAGCCACGGCGTTCACCCGGGCCAAACCGCCGGTCCCGCTGCTGATCGACGCCACGCTTGGATTGGAAGAACTCCAGGTGACCTTGGCTGAAACGTCTGCTCGGGAGCCGTCGCTGAACAGTCCCGTTGCCGTGAACTGCTGCACGGCACCGACCGCAATCGTGCCCTGCGGTGGTCCCACCGCAATGGAAGTGAGCTGAGCGGCGCCCCCGCCCGGCCCGGAGGCACCGGGCCCGAAATCACAGCCCGCAAACAGCGCAAGGAAGCACATCAGCAGCGCCACTTTGGCGTGGATGACACCGCGACTATACCCCGCGGGCCGGGCGGAGCGGGCAGTAACAGCTTGAATCACGTGTCGTCGTCTTGGCAGGAAATAAGGTACGACTACGCTAAATAAGTCATGCACCGGATTCTGTGAAAGCGGCACCTCTCCAGCCCGCGGCTCTGTGATGGATCTCTCGCTTTCAACGTGCTGCACAACGCGGCTTACCGGCGCTCTTCTGGATCCACCTAACGGCACCCCAACGATCGGCGCGATCACCCGTGGCTGTGGATCCGAGGCGTCAGAACTTGTGGTCAAGTTGCACGGACCACTCCCGCGGTGGAGCAACCAGCCCGAAATCGGCGCCTGCCCCCTCGGAGCGCAGATCGAAGACGGAATAGTAGTAAAGCTTGTCCAGCAGGTTGGAACCCGTGACCGTCGCGGTCCACTTGCCGTTGTCGAAGCTGTAGCTCAGGTGAGCATTGAGGATGTGGTATCCGCCCACTGAACTGCCCGGCTCGGGCACGGCCAGGGTGTCGAACCCGCCCATATAGTTGAAGTCCACGCGTGGTGTCAGCGTGGAATCTTTCGGCAGCTCGAACTCATACTGGGTACCGATGCTGTATTTGCTCTTGACCAACCCGGGCTCGGCCGCGCCGGCCGGAATGCCCACGTTCTGGCTGAACGAGGTGTACTTGAAGCTCAGGTCACTCCAGGAGCCGTCGATGGACCATCCGGCGACCGGATGTGCCTCCATCTCCAGCTCCACGCCTTTCACATTCGCATTACCAACATTCAGCGGCAACGCGCACGGGGCGCCCGGATCTCCCGGACACTGCAACAGTGTCGTCTGGATGTCCGTGTAACGATCGACGAAAGCCGCCAGGTCCACCCGTAGCCGCCGATCCAGCAAGTCGGTCTTGGCACCGACCTCGTAGTTGATGATGTGTTCCTGGCCGAAGGGCAGCACCTGTTTGGCGTCGAATGGCCGCGGATTAATGCCGCCGCCACGAAAGCCGGTCGACACGCTGGCGTAGGTCATGACGTCGTCATTCCAGCGATAGTTCAGGTTGACCCTGTAATCGAATTTTGAGCCATGGTAATAGCCGGTCTCGCCGTTCAGTGCCGCCAGGATGATGTTCGGCGTCCCATCCGGATTCAGGCGGCTGTAGGTGTAGTCCTTGTGCTCCTTGGTGTGGCGCACGCCGGTATCCAGGGTCAGTGCATCTGTAAAATGCCACGAGGCATTGAGGAATCCGGCCGAGCTGGCCGAACGCACCGGATCATTTCCTAGGAAATTGAACAGGTACGGAAAGCCGAAATCCACATAGTTGAGCACCTGATGGGTCTGGTAGCGGGTCAGCTCGCCGAACACGTGCGCCGTAGGTCGTCTGAACTTCCGCGGTATCCGCATCCTGGGGCTTCACCGTGTAGAGCTTGATGGAGCCGCCTTCGGAGTTGCGCCCCGATAGGGTGCCCTGCGGGCCGCGCAGCACTTCCACCCGGTCGAGGTCCAGCAGGTCGAAGTTGGCACCGGTCAGGCTCGGGTAATAGACGTCGTCCACATAAATTCCGACTCCAGGCTCAAGGGCGGGATTGAAGTCGCTCTGGCCGACACCGCGGATGTATGCCGACATGCCCGGACCGAATGCACCACCGGTTTGCTTGAGCACCACGTTCGGCGCCTCACTGGTGACATCCGCAAGTTGCGTCTGGTTGCGCTCCTGCAGAGTCTGCGCACTGACCGCCGTGATGGCGATCGGGGTGTCCTGCAGGTTTTGTTTACGGAACTGCGCAGTGACGACCACCTCCTGCAGCGCATCGGTGTCCTTGGCGTCGTTGGCGTCGCTTGCCGCTGCAGTCGTGCCTTGCGCCAGCGCCACCTCCGCCGCTCCGAGCGCCGCGGCGACGCCGATCAGCACGCCAACGAAGACAGTCATCCGGCCGGGCGCGACCGCGCCACGGTCAGATGTGCCTATCCCGCCTGTCCTGCGATGACTTGAACGCATTCCTTTATCCCCTGGCGCCTGGCATCGACGGACAGCCTGTGGAGCAGGCTCACTGCACCGCATCCATCAGCCGATGTATGTGCGAACTATTTGTCTTAGTTATCAGTCTGCGTTGCGATGCTGACAGAGCGCAGTTGCCGGGTGCAAGACGTGGAATTGGTACCCCCGTCCAACCGACGCTACAGCCGTCCCTTGCGGCCGACGACCAGCGGCGGGGAACCGGTCGATCTTCAAGACCAGCAGCCGGATCTCATCGCAGTGGAGGAGAGGTGGCCGCGGTGACGCCCGCGGTCAACCCGGACTGCGCGCACCATGCTTGACCCGCTCGATTGGATGCCGTTAACTGCGGCATTCTAATTGTCTGACAAATTCAACTACACACCATGAAAATTGCTGTGCCGCACCATGCCCGTCCTGGATCTGTACCGGGGCTTGCGCTCCTCCTGAGCCTGGTCCTTGCGCTTGCTCTGGGCTGCACCACCCCGGTGCGGGCCCAGGTACAGACCAATTCCCCGCCGCCGGTGGCGAACGCCCCGTCCGCGACAGTCGAGATTGTCCAGATTCCCGGGCCGAGTCTGGTGGGCAATCTTTCCGGCGAAGCCACCGAGCGGCCGGCTGTCGTTATCCTGCCGCCGAGCTACGCCAGCCATCCCGAACGCCGTTACCCGGTGCTGTACGCCTTGCACGGCTATTCCATAGGCGCCGAGCAGTGGATCCACGAGATTCACGTTCCACAGACTGTCGAGGGCGCGTTCGCCAAGGGCGCCCGGGAGATCATCATCGTCCTGCCGGATGCCAAGACGTCCTATGGCGGTTCCTTCTACTCCCGCTCAATCACCACGGGGGACTTCGAGTCCTATGTTGTGCATGATGTCGTGCAGTACATGGACCACCACTTCCGCACGCTGCCGAACCGGTTGAGTCGCGGGCTGGTCGGCCACTCGATGGGCGGCTACGGCGCCGCGCGGCTCGGAATGCGTCATCCGGAGGTTTTCGGCGCCCTCTACATCATGAGCGGCTGCTGCCTCTCGCCCATGACCCCCCGGCCACTCTCGGCTCAGGACCAGGCAGCACTCGCTGCATTGAAGTCACCGGCCGATGCAGCCAACCTGTCCTTCCCGTTGCGCGCGACCCTGGCCACCGCAGCAGCCTGGTCGCCTGATCCCAGGAACCCGCCGCTATACCTCGACCTGCCATTCGAAAAGGACGTGCTGCAGCCGCAGATTGCGGCGAAGTGGACGGCCAATGCGCCGCTGGCCTTCTTCGATCAGGTGGTTGGCAACCTGCGCCAGTACACCGCCATCGCCATCGATGTCGGGGACCAGGACGGCCTGAAGGCGGATGCGACGCTGCTTGACGCGGCACTCACACGGTATGGCGTCGCACACAGCTTCGAGATCTATCATGGCACTCATACCAGCAACGTTGCCTACCGATTCCAGGATTTCGTGCTGCCGTTCTTCAGCTCAAACCTGAAGTTCGAATAGCCGCGAACCTTGCTTTGTCGCGCGTGGGGTGTCTCAGACGCCCGCCGAACCCGGCACCGACGGGGACCCAAGGGGAACTCATGCTGATGAATGTGGCTTCCGATCGCATCTCCAAGGCGGCGCTGGCTGAATATACGCCACGACTGGATCTGAACCTGTTCGTGCTGTTCTTGGACGTCATCAACTGCGGCAGCATAAGCCAGGCGGCGCTGCACCTGCGTATGCCCAAGGCGACTCTCAGCCGCAAGCTGCGGCAGCTGGAACAGCAGGTCGGGGCGGTCCTGGTCCGGCGCGGCGCGCAGCGCCTGGAGCTCACCGAAGTCGGCGAGGCATTCATGCGCCGCTGCGAACGCATATCGGTCGAGGCCAACGACGCCAGCGCCGTCGCCTCGGAGCTGCAGTCGCAATTGCGCGGCGTCATGCGGATCAGCATGCCCATCGGGCTGGCGAGCACCTGGATCAGCCAGGCGCTTTCTGACTTTGCCCTGCGCTACCCGGAGGTATGCCTTACCGTACATGTCTCGAACCGCTGGATCGATGTCAGTGAAGAACCCTACGACGTAGCCATCTGCGTCGGCCGGATCCGCAATGTACAACTGGCGGCGCGACGGCTGGTGGAGCTACCGCGTGGCTTATACGCCAGTCCCGCTTACTGTTCGCGCAAGGGAGTGCCGCAGTCACCCGCAGCACTCCTGGAGCATGACTGCATCGCGCTCGACAGCCAGATCAACGACGGCCTGTGGTCGATCGCCACCGGGGGCAGCACCGGGCGAAAGCCCCACCTGCTGACCACGGATATCGTGATCGCCAAGGAGATGGCCCTGGCCGGGGTCGGTATTGCGATGCTGACAAAACCCGTCTGCGAACAGGACGTCACGGTGGGGCGCCTGGTGCAGGTGCTGCCGCAGTGGCATATCCCGCCGGTGGTGATCTCGGCGACCTTCCTTGAGCGGCGCCATATGCCGCTTCGGATCCGTGCCTTTATCGACCTGATGGCTCAGGCCATCAACCATGACGATATGCCCGTGAACTGCTGAGCGCTTTTCAGCGCGGCGGGCCGCCAGACCAGAAAATAATGGTGGCCGGGGACGGAATCGAACCATCGACACGCGGATTTTCAAGCCGTTTGAGAAGCGTCCGCCTTACGGGTCAAACTTAACCTCTCCAGACTAATCAAGGATTTCCGAGGAAGCAAGCTGTGCTTCGCGGAAGCTCGAGGAAGCCGAATGTCCACCTGCTGGTTCAAAAACTGGTCCAGATGACACATGTAGGTCCGCGACTTTGCATTTTCCGCACCGCCACCCTCGCACTCCCTGCCATCGCCGGCCTGGCACGCTCGGCCCCGTAAGAACACCGTATCACGTCGGCGTTCAACTGTAGGCCCACGCGACTTTCTGACCCCCCGCGCTATACAAGGGAAATCCCTTCGCTGGAACAGACCATGGACGAGCGTATTGACCAACACAGCCTGGCGGCCCACTTCGGGGTCACCACCCGAACCATCCGGGCCTGGGTGTCCGACGGCACCATTCCTCCCCCCACCCGCTTGGGACGCACGCAGTTCTGGCTCAAGGGGGATTTCGATCAATGGATTCGGAGGCTGAGTGCCCGAAACATGCGGACAATTACCCTGCCCAGACCGTAATCACCGAAACACCTTGAGAACTCAGCAGCAGATCGGATCGGTCGAAAACGGCAGGTGTACCGCTTAGAAATCCAAGGGTATCTTGCAAGATACCTTCGACTTACTTATGCCAGTGTCTTTGTCCAATTTGGCCCTGCAGGTGATATACGCTGTCACCACCAGCTTCTAGAAGTCGCCCCGGGGCTCCAGGTACCTATTTTCAGCACGGCAGGCTTCCCAGTGGGACTTCACCCAATCTTGGCCGGCCTGCCTTCGACGCTATAGCTCTGACCAGCCCGGCTTCGGCTGCCATGCCTATGTCGATCCCGAATTCCTTGGCCTCTGCGAATAGGGATTCGGGTAGTTCCAGGTCTACCCGGAATCTTCGGATTGTCGGCACCCCACTCAATCCGGCATTGGCGAGAAGAACTTGTGCTTTCTCGAGAGCGGTCTGAACCACGAACTCTTCTAGGGTCACCGACCCGGCAATCGTGGCAGCCCGCTTGAAGTGTCTTCCGGTCTTGCGCTGAAATCCCGACTGCGATGGTGACCCACGAATCGCCTAATTCCTCCTGCACTCGAACTTCTCCTTGATGGCGCCAAACTGCTCCTGAAGTCGCTGAGCCAGAAGCGCCTGGGCGACCGAGTCCGAAAGACCGATCGCCTCCGGCATATGCGCCAGGTGCCCCCAACTGGCATCCGGCCACCCGTAAGAGTCATCGTCTATCGCGAGCCACGCGGCAGGCTTTCGACGGGACACGTCCTCGATAATCTGCAGAAACCTCGACTGCGCTGAAAACTCCTCCTGGCGGTGGTACCGAGTGTGGAAGGTTGCCCCGATGACGCGCGCCTTAAGGTCGGGGCTCAGATAGTCACGTGCCCGGCCAAACCCCAGCACTCGTACCCAGGTTGTGGAGAGCACGATCCGGACCTCCGGGTACGGTTTAAGTGCCCGCTCCAGAACGTCGCAACTTTCGAACAGCGCGTGGCCGAGTACTTCGACTCTAATCGTCGGTGGCGCCCTGTACCGTCGGACGTCCGACGGGTGCAGCACACCGTCAAAATCCAAGTATAGAACCTGCAGGCCATCCTTGGCCGCGGTGACCGTCACGACTCGATGGTCCCCAACAGCCGCCGGGTAACGCGATCCTGCGCTTTCGGCAATTTCAGACCCTGATCTGCTGGTATGCAGACCAGGTGATGGATCTCTTTTTCGAGCCAGCCGCGATCATCCTCGTCGATGGCAATCCAGCGATCAGGCCTCCTGTAGTCCACATCCAATTCATGGGATAAGCCCACAGAACCCCTCATCTAG
>DAIDKA010000250.1 GCA_027451085.1 Gammaproteobacteria bacterium | reverse complement strand
CGGGAAGGTTACCGGCTGGGCCGGTGTCACGCCAGGGTTGACGGCAGTCAGGTGTTTACCCCAGCTGCACCAGTGGGGAATACAGGATTGCCCGGCACATACCCGGCTGTTATTTCTGCCAGCGTTTGCAGTTCTGCTTTGCAGTCATAAATAAATTCAAGGCCCGAGGGGTCCTGGGATCACGGAGAGTCCATCATGGTAAAGCACAAGGACCTGGGCAAGGACCGGGAGTCCGCCGCTGGCAGCAGCTACGCGGCGGATCTTGCGCGCAACGAGCCGACCTCGCAGCTGCTGCGCGAGCTGGTCGCGCACCTGCGGCAGAACCGCACGCTGCTGCGCGAGGAATGGGTCACGCGCATCTCCGAGGCGCGCCTGCTGACCGCGATGACCCAGGAGGAGATCTTCGCCGAGGCGACCTCGGTGTACGACAGTTACGTTGCGGCCCTGGAAACCGGCACCTTCGAGGCCCTGCAGGCCTATGCCCGCAACCTGTCAGAGCGCATCATTCCCCGCGGCGTGGAGACCGACGAGGTCGTTGGCATCGTGCTGCTGCTGCGCGACGTCCTCGCGCGTTCGCTGTTCGCCAAGTACCAGACGGACTTTGAAAAGCTCAACCGCATCCTGGACGCCTACGAGCCGGCGGCCAACCGTATCGCCAACACGGTGGCCGTGGGCTTCGTGCAGGAGCGCGAGCGCGTCATCCGCCAGCAGCAGGAGGCCATCCGGGAGCTGTCCACCCCGGTGTTGCAGGTGCGCGAGCGGCTGCTCATCCTGCCCATCATCGGCGTCATCGATCCGCAGCGCGCGCGCCAGCTCACGGAGCAGCTGCTGCGGGGGATCCGCACCAACCGCGCCAAGGTGGTCGTGATCGACATCACCGGCGTGGCGGCGATGGACGCGACGGTCGCCAACCACCTGGTGCAGACGGTGGAGGCGTCGCGACTGCTGGGCGCGACGGTGATCGTGACCGGCCTGTCGCCGGAAATCGCGCAGACACTGGTGACCATCGGCGTTGATCTGGGCAAGATGAACACCGTGGGCGACCTGCAAGGTGGCATCGAGCAGGCCGAACGCCTGCTGGGCTACAAGGTCATGCCGCTGGGCTGAGGATCGCGCAACGGAGCACGCCGTGGAAGTCCCCATTCTCAAACAGGGTCCGTTCCTCATCGCCACCATCCAGGCGGCGCTCTCCGACGCTGACCTGGAGCAGCTGCGCACGGCGCTGGTCAACCAGGCGGTCCGCTACCGCTCCCTCGGGGTCATCGTGGATGTGACTGCCATGGACGTGATGGATTCATTTGCCTCACGCATGCTGCTTACGATCTCGCGCATGATCCGGCTGCGCGGCGCTGACACGGTCATCGTGGGCATCCAGCCCGACGTGGCGTTTGCGATGGTGCAGCTGGGCCTGACACTGGAGGATATCCCGACCGCACTCGACCTGGAAGAGGGTCTGGCCTACCTGCAACAGCGCTGCCGGAACTCAAGCTGAGGTGGGCGTGTCTGATCCGGTAGAGATGAACATCTCCTCAGACATGGATGTCGTCCGGGCGCGACAGGAGGGCCGCTCAAAGGCGCTGTTGATCGGATTTTCGGTCAGCGAGGCCACACTGATCGCCACCGCCATCTCGGAGCTGGCGCGCAACATCGTCTCCTACGCCGGGGAGGGCGTGGTTGCGCTGCAGGCAGTGCAGACCGGGAGCAGGTCGGGGCTGGTGATTGTGGCCGCCGACAAGGGGCCCGGCATTGCAAATGTTTCCCTGGCGTTGCGCGACGGGTATTCCAGCTCCGGCGGCCTGGGGCTGGGGCTGCCGGGCGTGCGCCGGCTGATGGACGAATTCGACCTGGTGTCAGCGCCCGGGCGCGGCACCACAGTCACGGTGAAGAAGTGGCGTCCGCGAATGTAACGGACGTTCTGCCGCTGACCTGGGCGGCAGCGGATTTCGCGCTGTCGGGCGGCTGCTCGGGCGACCTGTGCGTCGCCCGAGTGTGGACGCAAGGGGCGCTGCTGGCGGTGATCGACGGCATCGGTCATGGCAAGGAAGCTTATGAAGCCGCTGCATGCGCGCGCGCCGTGCTGGAAGCGCACTGCGGTGAGCCGTTGCAGGAGCTGGTCCGGCGCTGTCACGAGGCACTGCGTGGCACCCGCGGCGTGGTCATGAGCCTGGTGTCGTTCGACGCCCCGGCCGGATCGATCAGCTGGCTGGGCGTGGGCAACGTGCGCGTGCTGTTGCTGCGTCGTGGAGTCCCGGCGCCGGAGGAACTGATGCTGCGGCCGGGCGTGGTCGGGGCACAGCTGCCGCGGCTTGCGCCGGCCACCCTGCCGGCAGGGCCAGGTGATACTCTGGTGTTTGCCACGGACGGCATCCGTAACGATTTTGCCAATCGCACCTCGCCGGTAGTGGAGCCGGGCGTGCTGGCGCGCGGCATCCTGGCAAACCACTGCCTTGAGAGCGACGACGCGCTGGTGCTGGTGGCGAGGATCTCGTAAGGAGGGCCGGATGGGTGCGTCACGCTCCATGACCGAAGCGACGGTCGGGCTCGAACAGCAGTTGGAGCAGGCGCTCGGCTCCTGGGTCGAGCATTCCGATGAGGCCGATCTCGATCGCGCCCATGACATCGGCCGCACCGCGCTGGCGCAGGACTGGAGCATCCCGCATCTGGTCGCGATCCATGGCCGGGCCCTGCGCGCGGTGCTCGGCCGCATGGGTGTGCCCATCGACGATGAACATCTGCGTCGGGGGGAGGCATTCCTGGCCGGGGCGCTGTCCTGCTACGAGATGACGCATCGTGGCTACCGTGACGCCATCGCCGCCTCGCGCCAGCTGAATGATGCGCTGGAACAGGCGGCGCGTCGCATCGCCCGCGCGCTGCACGACGAGGCCGGTCAGGTGCTGGTGTCGGTGCACCTGGCCGTGGCGAACTTCGGGCGTGCCCTGCTGCCTGAACACCAGGCCGGCATCAGCGAGATCCAGGGGCTGCTGGCCCAGGTGGAACAGCAGCTGCGGCGCTTGTCCCACGAGTTGCGGCCCACGGTGCTGGATGACCTGGGATGGCTGCCCGCCATCCAGTTCCTGGCCGAAGGGGTGTCGCAGCGGGCCCAGATCGAGGTTCATGTCCGCAGTGACGTCGGCGGGCGCCCGTCGCCGCAGGTCGAGACCGCGCTGTATCGCACGGTGCAGGAGGCGCTCACCAATGCCGCGCGGCATTCGCAGGCCTCGCGCGTCGATATCGAGGTCGAACGCGACGGCGGCATGCTGCGTTGCCTGATCAGCGACGATGGAGTGGGGTTTGAGCCGGGGACCGGCCGCGCGGGCCTCGGCCTTCTGGGCATGAGGGAGCGCGCCGATGCGGTGGGCGGCAGGCTTTCGGTCGTCTCTCAGCCTGGCACCGGGACCCGCATCACGTTGTGGTTGCCACTGGGAGAATGAATCATGCCGATCAGGGTGATACTGGCTGATGACCATGCGCTGATCCGGCAGGGCCTGGCGGCGCTGCTGGAACGCGAGGGATTCGTGGTCGAGGGGCAGGCCGCGGACGGCCGCGAGGCGGTGCGCCTGGCGCAGAACCTGTCCCCGGACGCGGTCGTCATGGACATCAGCATGCCGCAGTTCAACGGACTCAATGCGGCGCTGGAGCTGGCGCGGACCTGTCCGCGCACGCCCACGGTGCTGCTGACCCGGCATGACGAAAACCAGTACGTGGCGGAGGCGTTGCGCTGTGGCGTCAGGGGCTATGTACTCAAGAGCCAGGCCGCGAACGACCTGGTGCATGCCATCAACGAGGTGTGCCGTGGCCAGGTGTATCTCAGCCCGGGCATCTCACGTGCGGTGGCGGACGCGTGCCTGTCGCCGAAAGCAGCCGGTGAGACCCTGTCGGTGCGCGAGCGGCAGGTGCTGCAGCTGATCGCGGAGGGGCGCACCACCAAGGACATCGCGGCGCAGATGAATGTCAGCGTCAAGACAGTTGAGTCCCATCGTACCCGGCTGATGCAGAAGCTGGGGATCCACGAGATCGCAAGCCTGGTGCGCTATGCCATCCGCCAGGGGCTGGTGCAGCCGTAGGGATTCTGCGGGTGTCGCAGTCCTGAGGCATTGTCAGCATTCGGCCACTCGGGGATCCTCCTGAACTGCAATGTAGGGCTGCCCCGCTTGGCGTGCCCCGCGGTGTACATCATGCTGGGCGCGCTGCAGTCACGCCCAGGAGCGTCGTCATGCCGGGATTTGCGTCACTGTCACTGTCCGAAGAACTCGCCGCCCTTGTACCGGGCGGGGGGGTGTATGCCGAGCAGCTTTACCAGGCGGTGCTCGACGGCGATGAAGAGCGCGTACATGCACTGCTGGCAGCCGTGCTGGGTGTCAACGGCCGCCTGCTGCTGGAGCGTCAGCACGCGCAGCTGGACATCATTGAGTCACTGCTGGGCAGCATGCGCCGGGTGGCCCTGTTTGACGTGCTGACCGGGGCCTACAACCGTCGCGGCTTCCTGCATGTCGGGGCTCGCATGCTCGAGGGCCTGCAGCGCCAGCGGCGCGGCGCACTGGTGCTGTACGTGGATGTGGACGACATCAAGCGCGTCAATGACACCGACGGTCATGGCGCAGGCGACCGCCAGCTGCGCGATGCGGTGGCAGTGCTGGAACGGGCGGCGGGACCTGGCGCGTTACTCGGCCGGCTGGGCGGGGACGAGTTCGCCGCCATCGTCAGCGGCCGTCCGGAAGATCACGGGGCGCTGCTTGAGCGTATCCAGTACGAGGTCACGGCCTGCAATACCTGCGCGGGCGGTCACGGCCTGCCGTTGTCCCTGAGCGTGGGGACGGCCGTGTTCGATCCGCTGCAGCCGGTGCCGCTGGCAGCGCTGCTGGAGCAGGCGGACCGTCTCATGTACGGGGAGAAGACCGGGAAATCTCACCGCAGCTTGCAGGTGCGGATGCACAGCCTGTAGCGTAGCCCTCTCCTGGCGTAGGTGGAGGGGGCAGATGGCACAGTTTCGCGCGGCTGGACAGGCTGTCCGGCAGGGCCTGTTGTGGATGGTCGCACCGGGCTTGCTGGCGGTAGCAGCCGTCGCCGCTGCCCAGGCGCC
>DAIDKA010000249.1 GCA_027451085.1 Gammaproteobacteria bacterium | reverse complement strand
AGCGCGGACAAAGCCGCCCGTGGACAGCACCACCGTCACCGGATCATTGGCGATCAGGGCCGTCTCATCGATGGCCTGCGCGGCCTCGCGCTCGATGATGCGCGTGCGGCGATCATCACCGTGCTTGTCAGCGTCAGCCTTCAGCTCGGAGGCCACCAGCTTCTTCAGCTTGGCAGGACTTGCCAGCAGCTCCTCGAGCTTGGCCTTCTCCTGCGCGAGGGCCTTCTGCTCCTCGCGGATCTTCATTTCCTCGAGCTTCGCCAGGTGACGCAGCCGGGTGTTGAGGATTTCCTCGGCCTGTTCTTCGGACAGGTTGAAGCGCTTCATCAACACCGGCTTCGGCTCGTCCTCGCGCCGGATGATGCGGATGACCTCATCCAGGTTCAGGAACGCGACCAGCAGGCCGTCCAGGATGTGCAGGCGGCGGTTGACCTTCTCGAGCCGGTACTGCAGCCGGCGCGTGACCGTGCCGATGCGGAACTGCAGCCAGCCGGACAGCACGTCCTTCAGACCCATCACCCGCGGCCTGCCGTCCAGGCCGATGATGTTCAGGTTGACGCGGTAGTTGCGCTCCAGGTCAGTGGTGGCGAACAGGTGGTTCATGACCTCCTGCAGGTCCACGCGGCTCGACTTGGGCACGATCACCAGCCGGGTCGGATTCTCATGATCCGACTCATCGCGCAGGTCATCGACCATGGGCAGCTTCTTGGAGCGCATCTGCTCCGCGATCTGCTCCTGCACCTTCGTCGGCGACACCTGGTACGGGAAGGCGGTGATGACGACGTTGCCGTCCTCGATCTCCCAGGTCGCGCGCGCCTTGAAGCTGCCGGTGCCCTTTTCGTAGAACTCCTTGAGATCCGAGCGCGGGGAGATGATTTCAGCACCCGTGGGCAGGTCCGGGCCCTTGATGAACTTCATCAGGCCGGCGGTGGTGACCTCGGGATCATCCAGCAGGTGGATGCAGGCATTGGCGATCTCCCGCAGGTTATGCGGCGGGATGTCGGTGGCCATGCCCACGGCGATGCCCGAAGTGCCGTTCAACAGCAGGTTCGGCAGCCGCGCCGGCAGCATCGCCGGCTCCTCCAGCGAGCCGTCGAAGTTCGGCGTCCAGTCCACGGTGCCGCTGCCCAGCTCGCCCAGCAGCACTTCGGCGTACGCGGTCAGCTTGGACTCGGTGTAGCGCATGGCGGCAAAGGATTTCGGATCGTCCTGCGAGCCCCAGTTGCCCTGCCCGTCCACGATCGGGTACCGGTAGGCAAAAGGCTGCGCCATGAGCACCATGGCTTCGTAGCAGGCGGAGTCGCCGTGCGGGTGGAACTTGCCGATGACGTCGCCCACCGTGCGGGCGGACTTTTTGTGCTTGTTCTGCGCCGCCAGGCCCAGCTCGCTCATCGCGTAGGTGATGCGGCGCTGGACCGGCTTCAGCCCGTCACCGAGCGCCGGCAGCGCCCGGTCGAGGATCACGTACATGGAGTAGTCCAGGTACGCCTTTTCCGTGAAGGCGCGCAGCGGCTGGCGCTCGACGCCCTCGAAATTCAGTTCCTGCTCCTGCATCAGACCTGCACCTCGGCCAGGTTCCCCTTCGTCTCCAGCCACTCCCTGCGGTCACCCGCGCGCTTCTTGGCCAGTAGCATGTCCATCAGTTGGTCGGTATCGTCCTGCGCCTCGATCGTAAGCTGCACCAGCCGGCGGGTGCGCGGGTCGATGGTGGTCTCGCGCAGCTGCGAGGGATTCATCTCGCCCAGGCCCTTGAAGCGCGTCACCGATGGTCTGGTGCGCGGACTCTCCTTGGCGATGCGCGCCAGCATCTGGTCGCGCTCGGCGTCATCCAGCGCATACTGCACCTGCTTGCCCGCATCGATGCGGTACAGAGGCGGCATGGCCACATAGACATGGCCGTGCGTGACCAGCGGACGGAAGTGCCGCAGGAACAGCGCGCACAGCAGGGTTGCGATGTGCTGCCCGTCCGAGTCGGCATCCGCCAGGATGCATACCTTGTGGTAGCGCAGCTGCGTGAGGTCGGGGGACCCGGGGTCCACGCCCAGCGCCACGCTGATGTCATGCACCTCCTGGGAAGCGTTCACGGCGCCGGCGTCAACCTCCCAGGTGTTCAGGATCTTGCCGCGCAGCGGCATGATGGCCTGGAAATCCTTTTCACGCGCCTGCTTGGCGGAACCACCGGCCGAGTCACCCTCCACCAGGAACAGCTCCGAGCGCTTCGGGTCCTGGCTGGCGCAATCAGCCAGCTTGCCCGGCAGCGCAGGTCCCCCGGCGATACGCTTGCGCACCACCTTCTGGGCCGCACGCACGCGCTCCTGCGCATTGGCGATGGCGAACTGGGCGATTTTTTCCCCCGCATCGGCGTGGCCGTTGAGCCACAGCGCCATGGAGTCGCGGGCAAAGGCCTCGACCACACCGGCGGCTTCGCGCGAGGCCAGGCGTTCCTTCATCTGGCCGGCGAACTGAGGTTCGTTGATCTTCACGGACAGCACGTAGCAGCACTTGTCCCAGATGTCCTCGGGCGCAAGCTTGATGCCGCGGGGCGTAAGGTTGCGGAACTCGCAGAACTCGCGCACCGCGGCCGCCACGCCGCTGCGCAGGCCGTTCACGTGGGTGCCGCCCTCGGCGGTCGGGATCAGGTTGACGTAGCTCTCGCCGAACACCGCCGGCAGGTCCGGTGCCCACAGCAATGCGTAGCTGACCGCATCGGTGTCCCCTGTGCGCTCGGCGGTGATGGGATCAGCGGGCAGCCGCTCGGTCTTCTCCAGCTCCTCCAGCAGGTAAGCGCCCAGGTCACCGCTGTAGAACCACTCGTCCTTCTCGCCCGTGGCCTCGTTGGTGAAGGTGAGGCGCAGGCCGGGACACAGGACGGCCTTGGCCTTCAGGGTGTGCCGCAGCTGCGGCACGGAGAACTTGTCCGAATCGAAGAACCTGCCGTCCGGCCAGAATCGCACCGTGGTGCCGGTGGCCTTTGCCGGCGCCGGGCCGGTGACGGTCAGCTTGTCGGCCAGCTTGCCGTCGCGGAAGGAGATGAAGTACTCCTTGCCGCCACGGCGGATGCGGGTTTCCAGGCGCGCAGACAACGCGTTGACCACCGAGACACCCACCCCGTGCAGGCCACCGGAGAACTTGTAGGTCTTGTCAGAGAACTTGCCACCGGCGTGCAGGCGCGTGAGGATAAGCTCCACGCCGCTGACCTTCTCCTGGGGATGGATGTCCACGGGCATGCCGCGACCGTCGTCGGCGACTTCGAGCGAGCCGTCCTTGAACAGCGTGACGTCGATGTGTCTGGCGTGGCCGGCAGTGGCCTCGTCGACGGAATTGTCGACGACCTCGTGCGCGAGGTGGTTGGGCCTGGAGGTGTGGGTGT
>DAIDKA010000248.1 GCA_027451085.1 Gammaproteobacteria bacterium | reverse complement strand
TCGCGGTCTTTGAAATCGACAAGCAGGGCAGGAAGGTCTGGGGAGCCGAGATCCAGGTGCCCTACGTCGGCATGCTGCATGACTTTGCGGTCACGGAGAATCACATCGCGATCTTCGTGGTGCCGCTGACGATCGACCACGAGCAGATGAAGCGCGGCGGCATCCACTGGTCCTGGGACAAGGACCGCAGGACCTACCTTGGCATCATGCGCCGCCACGGCGACGGCAAGGACCTGTTCTGGATCGAGGGGCCGACGCGCTGCGGCACCCATGTCATGGGGGCCTTCGAGGACGGCAACAGGATCTACGTCGACTTCGAGATCACCGCCGGCAACCCCTTCCCGTTCATGCCCAACAAGGACGGCTCACCGCCTAACCTTGCGGCGAGCGTCAGCAACCTGCATCGGCTGAGCGCCAACCTCAGCGGCCGCAACGACGGCTACGGCATCGAGAAGCTCTTCCCGCTGTTTGCGCCCCTGCCCAAGCAGGATGACCGCTACAACACCATGCCGTATCGCTATGGCTTTGCGGGCTGCCCCGATCCCGCCGTCGCCAACATGGCTGCCGCGGGCGCCTGCTATGCGCGGATGGACCTGCAGACACGCACATTCAAACTGTGGAACGCCGGCACGCGGATCAATCTGGCCGAACCGGTGTTCGCGCCCAAGCATGCCAATGCACGCGAGGGCGAGGGCTACCTGCTGGGCGTGGCCTACCATCTGGATGAGAACCTGCGTTCGGACCTCGTCATCCTGGATGCGGAGCATGTGGAGGACGGTCCGATTGCGACCGTTCATCTGCCGGTCCAGGCCTCCCCGCAGGTGCATGGCTGGTGGGTGCGCGAGGACCAGTATCCGGTCTGATCCGGCAGGAGCAGCCAGCGATGCCTGATGCAGGAGACATGCGCAGCATCGGTTTGCTGCTCCGTGGCATCAATTTCGATTTCCGTCAGGCCGTGGATACGGCGCTGCGCGCTGCGGGCACGGAAACGACGTTCGGGGAGATCTCGCCCATGATGTCCCTCAGGCTTGAGCCGGGACTGAATGGTGCACAGCTTGCGCGCCAGGGCATGGTCTCGGCCCAGGCCATGAACACGGTGCTCAAGGCGCTGGCCAGCAAGAACTACGTCGAGCGTCGCCCTCATCCGCACAGCCTGCGCGCCGACAGCTGGCATCTGACAAAGGACGGGCTGCGCCTGCTGGAGCGGGTCCGGGTGGTGCTCGAGCGGGTGACCGCCACCATGCTGTCGGGATTTTCGGCGCGCGAAATACGCGAGTTCGAAGACTCCCTGCAGCGCTGCGTCGACAACCTCGAACGATCATCCCTGTTCCGGTGACACAGGCACCAGCCACCGGTAGACGACGCCGGCAAGGGCTGCGCCGACGAGCGGCGCGACCCAGAACAGCCACAGCTGTGACAGCGCCCAGCCGCCCACGAACAGCGCCGGGCCGGTGCTGCGCGCCGGGTTCACGGAGGTATTGGTGACGGGGATGCTGATCAGGTGGATCAGTGTCAGGCACAGACCGATGGCGATGCCTGCAAAGCCCTTGGGGGCATTGCCGTGGGTTGCACCCAGGATCACCACCAGGAAGAAAAACGTCATGACCACTTCGCTTATGCAGCACGCCAGCAGGGAGTAGTGCCCCGGGGAGTGCTCCGCGTAGCCGTTGGATGCAAAGCCGCCACCCAGGTCGAAACCCGCCTGGCCGCTGGCGATCAGGTACAGGATGCCCGCGCCTGCAACGGCGCCCAGCACCTGTGCCACCCAGTACGGCAGCAGGTCGGACGCCTTGAAGCGGCCGCCCACCACCAGGCCGAGGGACACAGCCGGATTGAAGTGGCCGCCCGAGATGTGGCCAAGGGCGTAGACACCCGTCAGCACCGTCAGGCCGAAGGCCAGGGCCACCCCGGCAAAGCCGATGCCGGTTTCAGGAAACTTCGCCGCCAGCACCGCGGCGCCGCAGCCGCCTAGCACCAGCCACAACGTGCCGAAGAACTCGGCGCCCATGCGTTTGGACAGATTCATGATCATCCCTCGTGCTGTTGGATCATTGAAACGAACTGCGGACCGGACCGCGATGCGACCCTGTACTGCTATTGTTTGAGCTTGATCTCCAGGATCACGCTGTTGTCCTTGGACTGCTGCTCCGCCGTGCCCTTGCTGACGAACACGCGCGCCGGGTCGATCCCGGTGCCGCCGAGCAGCGCGTCCTGCACCGCCCGTGCGCGCCGGATGCCCAGGTTCTCCAGGCGCGCCGGATCGACTTGCACCTGCGGCAGCAGCGCGGATTCCAGATCGGCATCGGCGGCGACGTAATCCGGTGCGGTCTTGGACTTCTTCGCAGCCTCGACCGCTGCCACGGTCGGCGGTAACGGTTCAGTGGAAGGCGCCTGTTTTTTGTAAGCCTTCAGCAGCAGGCCGAAATACTTCCCCGGGTCCGCCGCCACCGCCTGGGCGGCCTGGCTGTCGGACACATCCGCCGCCGCGGCCGCGGCATCGGTGGCGTCCACGCTCGCCACCGGCGCGGCGCCGGCAGCCGTCGCTGCCGCAGCCTTGTGTCCCTGGTTCACTCCCGCCAGTGACAGGCGCAGCTGCCGCAGCGCCAGCGCCTGTTGATCCACGCTGGCATAGGTTGCCGGGATGTCCAGTTCCAGGCCGGGACGCTGTGCCAGTCCCTTGGCGATGTTACCCACCTGGGTGCGGACGGCATCGTCCAGCGCGGCGCTGCCCGGCTGGAACGCGATCAGGTTCACGTGGTCACCACCGCCGACCAGGTGGCCCAGCAGCGCGAAGGGCGCCGTCACCGCCTTTTCGATGACGTTGACGAACACCTGCCAGATGATGGGGCCGATGCGGAACTTCGGGTCATCGAGGCTGCCGGTGACAGGCAGGTTCAGGTCGATGACACCGTTGCGGTCGCGCAGCAGCGCCACCGCGATCTTCAACGGCAGGTGGATCGCGTCCGGGCTGTTCACCCGATCCCCCAGTTCCAGCTGATCGACGACGATGTGATGCGAGGCATCCAGCTTGCGGTTGTCGATCTTGTAGTACAGCTGGGTGGTGAGCTTGCCCTTGTTGATCTTGTAGCCGGCGAAGTGCCCTGAATACGGGTTGATGCTGGTGAGGTCGATGCCGGTGAAATCCATGTGGACATCGGTGTAGACCGTGGCGGCCAGGGGATTGGCCTCGCCCCAGATGTACACCGGCGCGTACTTGTCGACCTGGCCGGCCAGCTCGATCCTGGCGCGCGAGGCCGGATCTGACGACAGGCCCTTGATGCTGCCCGCCAGCGTCTGGATGCCGATGGCGAAGTTCGGCTGGATCCACTCGTCAGCGTAATTGGCCGAGCCGTTGCGGATCCTGATGGTGCCTATGCTGATGGCCATGGCATTGGAGGCAGCCGCCGGAGGCCTGGTGGTGGTGGCCGCAGGCGCACCCTTGGAGCCGGTCGCGGCCGGCTGTGCCGGTGGCCGTGGCGGACTGCCCGCCGGACGCAACGCCTCACCGATGTTGAACGTCCTGTCCGCCGCCAGGATCACGCGGGTGTACAGCCCATCGGCATCAATGCGCTTGATGACCAGCTTCGCCGGTGTCTGCCGGTACTTCAGCCCCTCAACCTTGAGGCTGCTCCAGTGCACCAGGTCTTTCTTCATCTCATCGTCGATGGTGCGGAATCTGTCCACAGTGATATCGCCGCTGACGCCGAGTCCGCCCCTGCCGCCGGCATCGATGTCCAGCCCGGCTCCCAGCATGCCGCGCGTCAGCGTCAGCGACGTGAAGTGCGCGACATAGGGCTGCACGGCCTGCAGATCGAACTTCGACAGCTGCACATGTGCCTTGACGGCGCCCGCAGCAGCCACGCTGGCCTTCGCCGCCAGCTGACCTGAGCCATTGACGCCGGTTTCGGCGGCAACATCGAGCGGGTCCTGCAGCGGCCACTTGATCCCCGCCACTGACACCGTCAGCGGCGCAAGCAGAAATCTCGCCGCCGGCTTCACGGTACGATCCTCGAAGGCGACCTTGAAGCCCTCGATGCCGGCCTGGCCTATCTCGGCCTTCCAGCCCGGCGTGGCGGCCGGTTTCGCAGCGTGTCCCCGCGGCGCCGACGCCGCGGCAGCAAGTTGCAGCAGGTTGATGCCGCTCGCATCGCGCCAAGCCTCGACACCGCCGCCGGTCAGCTTCACCGAACCCACCTGCGCGGTCTGCTGCGCCAGGTCCGCCTGCACCCGTGCGACCTCGATGCGCGGCAGGGTCACGTAATCCCTGGTGGCTTTCGCCGGCCGGACACCCACGCCCGTGATGGTCAGCAGGTTCAGTTTCACCGCCCGCCCGGCCAGGTCGAAATGCAGGTTCTGCAGTTCGGCCCCCGACAGCTTCACTGCATCCAGTGGTGCGCTGCGGGTCGCAATCTCCACCGCGCCGACTGACAGTTTATGCAGGTCGAGCAGCAGGCCGGCCTTGCCACCCGGCGTGCTGAAATCATAAGTCCCGTCGAACCGCACCGTGCCTGCCGGGGACTTGATGCTCAGCGGCAGCGAACCTGCGGCCAGCCCCGCCAGGGTGCTGACCTTCAGCGCCGCCACCTGGAAGCTGCCCTTGGAGGCCAGCGGCCGCGGCTCGAAGCTCCCCCGCCAGTGGAACTGCCCGCCCTCGGGCATGGCGAAGTTCAGCGTGTAACCATTGGCGCCGGTGTCGATGGTGTTGAAGTCGCGTAGTTCAAAGTTCAGCGGTGTGATCGCCGCGTGCAGGTCCGGGTGCCCCAGATCCTCGTAGGAGACATCACCCTGTGACAACAGGAACCGTCCCAGGAAGAACCGGGGCAGCGACGTCGATTTCTTGCTGTTGTCCGGTGGAAAAGGCCGGGTGAGATCCAGCAGGTTC
>DAIDKA010000247.1 GCA_027451085.1 Gammaproteobacteria bacterium | reverse complement strand
GGCAACGAGGGCATGGCCGGGTTGCCGTTCGTCCTGGGCGTCGGGATCTCCGGCGTGCGTGCGCTCGTGCAAGGGGGAGGGCGGGCGTTGTCCATCGACTCGGGCGCGTTCCTGATCGAGTTCGAGCGCAATCCGGCATTGCAGCGTGCGCTGTTCCGCTACACCTGTGCACTGATGGCGCAGATATCCCAGACCGCAGCCTGCAACCGTTTCCATGGCACGCAAGCGCGCCTGGCCCGCTGGCTGTTGATGACGCGGGACCGGGTCGGTTCGGGTACGTTTCCGCTCACGCACGATTTTCTCGCGCACATGCTGGGCCAGCGGCGGGTGGGTGTCACGCAGGCGGCGAGCGCCCTGAAGCTGCGCGGGCTGATCAGCTATCACCGGGGCCGGATCGAGATCCTGGACGCAAGGGCGCTCGAAGCGGCGGCCTGCTCGTGTTACCGGATGGTGAACACCGCCTATGCGCGCACGCAGACGCGGCCCTGATCCGCGCCACTGCCAGCCGTCGCCCGGGGTGGTTGTGTTCGCCAGCGCACCGACATGATCCACGTATGCGCACAGGCTGGCAGCCGTTGCAAATACCGCGGAGAGTCATCATGAATCCAGTCACCTCATTCCTGGTGTATGCCCTGGTGGCGGCCGCCCTCGCGGCGGGATACTGGAAGAACCTCTATCTGGCTGCCGCGCTGTTCGTGGTTGCGATCATCGTCGCCTTGTCGCTGAAGATGGCCAATGTCTGGCAGAAATTCGTGATCCTGCGGATGGGCAAGCTGCAGGCGGTCAGGGGAGCGGGACTGTTTGCCATCGTGCCGGTCCTCGACACCGTGATCGCGATCATTGACGAGCGGATCCAGACCACGGCTTTCAATGCCGAGCAGGCCCTCACCAGGGACACGGTTCCGGTCAATGTCGATGCGATCGTCTTCTGGCACGTGCACGATGCCGAAAAGGCCGCCCTGGCGATCACCAATTACCGCGAGGCGATCGACCGCGTCTCGCAGACCTCGTTGCGCGAGATGATCGGCGCTTCACTGCTGGCATCGCTGCTGTCGGACCGGAAGGATGCGGACCAGCAGTTGAAACTCGAGATCGGCCTGAAGACCGCCCCCTGGGGCATTTCTGTGAGCGCCGTGGAGATCCGCGACGTGGCCATTCCCGTGGCGTTGCAGGACGCGATGTCCCGCCAGGCCCAGGCAGAGCGTGAGAAGCAGGCCCGGGTCATCCTGGGGTCGGCCGAGGCCGAGATTGCGGGCAAGTTCGTCGAGGCCGCCGCCGTCTATGCCGGGCATCCCTGGGCGTTGCAGTTGCGGGCGATGAACATCATCTATGAGACCACCAAGGAACGCGGGGCGACCATCCTGATGCCCAGTTCGATGGTTGGCAGCCTGGATCCCTCCCCGGGAACCCTGGCGCTGGCGCTTGCCGCAGCCGGCGTGTCAACCGAGGGCCGGAACCCGCCGGTGACCGCGGCGGCTGTACGCCCGCCGTTCGCAGCGTAGGGCGGAACACCGGGCGTTGAGCAGCATGCACTTGAATTGACGAGGAGTACCCGTGAATCCTGCCACTTCCATGTATGACCATCAGATTGCCGGGGCTGGCTGCGTGCGCGCCGTCCACGGCGTCGAGATCATGCGGCCCCTGATCGTCGGAAACTGGAAGATGCACGGCCTGCCGGCGCAGCTGGCGGAGATCGAGGCGCTCGTGTCGTCCGTGAGGGCGAGGCCCCCGTCCGCGGACATCGTGCTGTGCGTACCGTCGACGCTGATAGCCCGCGCCGCTGAGGTGGCTGCCGGCCGGATCGGCATCGGCGGCCAGGACTGCCATAGCGAGGTCCGCGGAGCATTCACCGGCGATATCAGTGCCGAGATGCTCAGGAGCGCAGGCGCCCGCGCGGTGATACTGGGACATGCGGAGCGCCGCCGGCATCACGGCGAAACCAGCACCATGGTGGCTGCGAAGGCGAAGGCGGCCTGGCGTGCGGGACTGTTGGCCATAATCTGCATAGGTGACGCCCAAGGCCGCAATGGCCAGCGTGGCACCTGTTCGCCGTGCATGGATCAGATCCGGGAGAGTGTGCCGGAGGACGCGCCGGCCGCAGCCACCGCGGTCGCCTATGAACCGCTGCAGGCGCTCAGCATGCGGCAGATGCCGACCCCGGTACAGATCGCGGAGGCACATGCGCATGCACGCGAATGCCTGGTCGCGCGGCTGGGCGCGGCGGGGAAGCGGGTTCGCATCCTTTATGGCGGATCAGTCAAGGCATTCAACGCCCGCGAAATCCTGGCGTCGCCGGGAGTGGATGGTGCCCTGGTGAGTGGCGCAAGCCTCAAGGCCGCGCAGTTCGAGGCCGTCTATGGCAGCCCGTGGTTCCGTCCGGATCACCGCTGAGAGCCACCGTCAGAGTGCGGTACTGCGGAAGACGTGGTCCCATAACGCGGTCGTCACTCCGTAGCGGCCTGGAACCTGGCTGGGTCGGTGATGCAGGGAGTGCCAGCGCTTGCGATGCTTGAGCCATGCGCCGTCACAACGCCAATGGTGTACCGCGTGGTGGGTGATCGAATAGACCAGGTATCCGATCAGGAAGCCAAGCGTGAAGGCGCAGGCGCGGGTCATGCCGCCGAGCAGCCATGCGGGCAGGAAAACGAGCCCGGTTATTGCCGTTGCGGTCAGGGCGGTCGGCGCGTAGATCAGATCAGTCTGCAGGCGGTGGTGCAGGGCGTGCCAGCTGCGAAAGGGTTGCAGGCCGTGCAGCAGGTAACGGTGTACCAGGTACTCGGTCAGGGTCCAGGTACCGTAGCCCACGGGCACCAGGATGATGATCCCCACGGGCCGCCCGTGCGTGCCGCTGAGTATCAGGAACGCGGTCAGCGCCATGACCGTGCCGTACAGCAGGGCGAAGTCAATGTAGTAGGCCAGCCTGCTGTGCTGCAGGGAAAAAATCCATCCGGAGCGGGTCCGTCCGGGCTTCCCCTGCGTACCGGGCCCTGTTTCGCCATCAGTCATGGGCAGCCTCCCGACACTGGTATCTGTTATGCATTATATGCGACTTTCTATTGCAGCCTATGCACGAGGGCGGCCTCGGTCTGTGCGATGGCGTACACGGTCCTGGTGGCCGCCGCCGGGGCGTACGATCCCTGGTATGTTCGGTATGAAACAAAGGCGGCATGCATGCGGCTATAATGACAAGTTCAGAAGCGGGAGGCTGCTGTGGACCCTTTCATGACCAACAGCCGCGATCCGCGGCGGAACCGTCTGCTGGCGGCCCTGCCGCCCCTGGAGCAGGAGCGGATCTTCCCCAGGTTGCAGCGGGTGCCGATGCCGCTCGGCAAGGTCTTGTGTGAGTCGGGGGATGTCCTGCGGCATGTCTATTTTCCGACCGACTGCATCGTCTCGCTGCTGCATGTCATGGAAAACGGCGCCTCGGCCGAGATCGCGGTCGTGGGTAATGATGGCATCATCGGCATTGCGCTGTTCATGGGCGGCGAGACCATGCCGAGCCGCGCGGTCGTGCAGAGCGCGGGGCACGCATACCGCCTGGCGGGCCAGCAGCTCAAGGAGGAGTTCCATCGCAACGGGCAGACACAGTTGCTGCTGCTGCGCTATACGCAGGCCTTGATCACGCAGATGGCCCAGACCGCGGTGTGCAACCGGCACCACTCGGTCGACCAGCAGCTGTGCCGCTGGCTGCTGCTCTCACTGGACCGCCTGTCGTCCAATCAACTGGACATGACGCAGGAACTCATCGCCAACATGCTCGGCGCCCGCCGTGAAGGGGTGACCGAAGCCGCCGGCAAACTGCAGAAGCTGGGGGTCATACGCTATGCCCGTGGCCATATCACCGTGCTGGACCGCGAGCGGCTGGAGCAGCTGTGCTGCGAGTGCTACGGCGTCGTCAGGACGGAAACCGACCGGCTGCAGTTGTGAGCAGGCGGCCGGCTTTCCGGCAAGGCGGTGGTTTATAACCGACCTTGCGGCCTACTTGTATTCCAGGCCCAGCGCCGCGAGCTTTTCGCGGAACTTGTAGATGTCCATGCCCAACTCGCCGGAGGCGAGGCGCTTGCGCTTTTCTTCCTCCAGTGCAACGCGCCTGGCGGCGGCTTCCGCCACCTTGGCGGCGTCCTCGCGGCGCACGACGCATACCCCGTCGTCGTCCGCCACCACCACGTCACCGGGATTGATGGCCTGCGCGGCGCAGATCACCGGGACGTTCACCGATCCCAGGCTGGCCTTGATGGTGCCCTGGGCGTAGATGGCCTTGCTCCACACCGGGAAATCCATCTGCTTGAGCGTGGCAACGTCGCGCACCCCCGCATCGATGATCAATCCCTGCACGCCATGCGCCTGCAGCGAGGTGGCGAGAAGATCACCGAAGTAGCCGTCCTCGCAGGACGAGGTGGGGGCCACCACCAGGATGTCACCGGGTTTCACCAGTTCCGCCGCGACGTGGATCATCCAGTTGTCGCCCGGGGGTGAGGACACGGTGACCGCGGGACCTGCGATCGACTTGCCGGAATAGATCGGGCGCATGTACGAGGCCAGCAGGCCGATACGGCCCTGGGCTTCGTGCACGGTGGCGACGCCATAGGTGGCCAGCGCCTTGCAGACGGCTGGATCCGGACGTGCGATTTCACGCACAGCGACATGTTTGCTAATGGGAGTCTCCTAACGGGATTTCAGCGTTCAGGGGCGAAATATACGCTTGCGCCGGAACATCAGGCCAGCCAGCAGCGCGAGCACGGCGAACAGCACCGGGGCCAGGACAATATTGATGAATTCCACCCAGGCCTCAAGCCGGTCGATGTCCTGGGCAAGCTCCAGCCGGACGGCGCGCAACTGCTTGCGGATGCGCAGCTTCCGGGCCTGGAAGCGTTGCAGTTCCTGGTACTGCGCCGGGGTCAGGCTCGCCGCGCCCTGGTCGGTGCGCTGGTCCTGGAGCTGCTTCAGCCGCTGCGCGGTATCGCGCAGCCGGGCCTCCAGCTCCTGCGCCCTGGCCTGCAGGCGCTCGTCGGCCCTGGCCTGCAGGGCGGTGACCCGGGTGAACGGCCGCTCATAGGTTGCATGTCCCCGGATGCTCATGAGGTCGTCGCTGCCGGCCAGGTTGTCGATGGCGTTGAGCAGCAGGTCGCCGTTGTTGGCAAAGGGCTGTGCCACGCGCTGTCCGGCAAGCTGCTGGGTGCGCACCCACATGAAGTCGGACAGCACGTCGGAGTCGGCGATCACCACCAGTTCCAGCGGCTTGATCGAAGCCGACAGCAGCGTCTGCCCGGGCGGCAGTTGCGCGTTGTCGGGCAGGCCGCCGGGGAATGCACTTTTCACCCTGCCGGTGACACGGGCCGCCAGGGTGTAGCGCCGCCCGCTGGGCTTGAGGCCGCTGCAGAGCGTGGCCGGATCGGTCAGTGACGCCATCCTGGACGCCGGCACCAGCGCCGCCTGGTCGCTGGACTGCAGGATGGGCGTGAACGTGGTGGTTGCGTCCGGTGCGCGGCTCAGGAATCCGGCGGTGCCGAGATTGATGCTCGCGAGCCCTGCGGTGATCGGATCTGCGTTGACCTGCGCGCTCGCATCCAGACCCAGCAGACCCAGGTGGCGCACCGAGCGTCCGTCGCCGGCGTTTACAGGCAGGGCGTACTTTGCGTCCAGCACCACTGCCGTGGGATTGAAGTCCACGCCCCAGGCCTCCAGCAGCGCCTGCAGGTGTGAGCCGCGGTCGGCGGCAGCCAGTGCGGCCGGATCGTTCGGGTCGGCGCCACCGGTGTCCTGGTTCGCCAGCGGGTCCATGAACGCCAGGATGTGTCCGCCGCGCAGCGCGTACTGGTCGATGGCAAACAGTGTCGCCGCCGAAAGATGCGCGGGATGCGCCAGCACCAGCACATTGATGGCCGGGTCGATGGTGGTGGTGTTGTCGTTGAGCACGCGCAGGTCCAGCAACTGCCGGGCCTGCTCAAAGGCGACCCAGGCCTGGCGGGGCTGTCCGGTTTCATCGAAGCCCGCGCTCATCGGCAGGTCGGTCAACCAGCCCACCACCGGCCTGGGCGCGTCATCCAGCCGATAGATGAGGCGGGAGAGGTCGTATTCGAGCAGGCTGTCCCGGGCCGGATCGAGGAAGCCGATCACGGCGTGTCCGCCCCTGGCATTGGTGCCGGCGAGGCCGAAGTACAGCGGTGTGTCACCGTTGCCGATGGGATCGATGCCGAGTTCGGTGGCCCGGTCCTCATCCTGCGAGAATGGCTGCGGGTCCACGAAGTGCAGGCGCAGCCTGCCGTGGGCCCGGTCGGCGTACTCCTAGAGCAGCTCATGCAC
>DAIDKA010000246.1 GCA_027451085.1 Gammaproteobacteria bacterium | reverse complement strand
AGAAAATTCTGCATCGGCCGCTCGATCACGCGCAGTCCGTGCGCGGCCAGGCGCAGGTCGCTGATCACCCTGGGGTGCAGCAGGCTGACGGTGTAGCTGGCCGTGGAATTGCGGAAACCCGGGTGGAACTCCTCGGTGACGGCGGCGCCACCGACGATGCCGCGCCGCTCGAAGACACCGACCTTGAGGCCCGCGCGGGCCAGGTAGCAGGCGCACACCAGGCCGTTGTGTCCGCCGCCGATGATGCCCACATCGTACTGGCTTGCGTTCGCGGGCTGTCTGGATATAATCACAGTATCTGTATAAAAGACCAGCAGGTTCCCATATGTCCGACCTGACACCCCGGCAGACACAGATACTGCGCCTGATCCAGCACTTCATCGCGGAGACCGGCATGCCCCCGACCCGGGCCGAGATCGCCAGGGAGCTGGGGTTCCGCTCGGCCAACGCAGCCGAGGAACACCTGCGCGCCCTGGCACGCAAGGGCGTGATCGCGCTGGTGCCGGGGACCTCGCGCGGCATTCAGCTCAAGGACACCATGCGCGAGCAGATGGGGCTGCCGCTCATCGGCCGTGTCGCCGCGGGCCGGCCCATTCTGGCAGAAGAGAACATAGAGGGGCGCTACCAGATCGATCCGGGGCTGTTCCACCCGCAGCCGCACTACCTGCTCAAGGTAGTGGGCATGAGCATGAAGGACGCCGGCATACTGGATGGAGACCTTGTGGCCGTCCACCGTACCTCCGAGGTCCGCAGCCGCCAGATCGTCGTTGCACGGCTGGAGAACGAGGTCACGGTGAAGCGCTATCGGCAGGAGGGTTCAGTGGTGTGGTTGATGCCCGAGAACCAGGACTTCGAACCTATCCGCGTGGACCTCAAGCAGGAGCCGCTGATGATCGAAGGCATTGTGGTGGGGGTCGTGCGCCCGTCCTGATGGCGGATTCCCGCAGGGCGTCGTCCGGTTACAGGCGCCGTGCAGGCCGGCCCCGAACAGCCCCGCGCCAAGTTTGGTGGATGCGGGATGCTACTGGATGCTGAGTGCGATGCCGCCGACGGAACCCCCTGAAAGGTCGATGGGGGAACCATAGGGAGTGCGCACCAGGGTGCCCGCGGGGTTGGATGAGTTCCAGGCCCACACTTCCGCGTAATAGACGTCCGCGCTGGAACTGCTGCTTGAGCCGGTGATCGAGGTGGTGAACGTCAGTGCACTGCTGGCCTGCGACAGGTAGCCGTCGAGCGGGACGGTGGCCACCAGGGCGCCGCCCTGCGTCAGCAGCAGTTCGCCTTTGTCATATGTTCCGGGGTTGGTGACGGCAAGGGTGCCTGCGATCGAATCGGGGGTGGAGCCGGTGGGCAGTGACAGCGCCGAGGCGGTGAACAGCGCGGTGCCACCGCTGCTGGCGGCGGCCACCGTGGTGTCGAGGGCCCCTTCGCCGTACAGCGGGTTGATCGCAGCCACGCGATACGTGGATGCACCCTCCACGGGGGTTGCGGTGCCGGGGGTGATGGCGGTTCCGGCCGATGCGAACGTCGCGTACTGCAGCGCGCCGCCGGACAGTTCCTGCGCCTCGCTGAACACGCCGCTGAACGGATCGGGGGCGCGCTGCTCCACCAGGTAGGGCACTTCTGCCGACAGCGGCAGAGTCTGGTAGAAGCCCACGGTCGCAGTGGTGGGTGAGATCGGCTGGCTGCTGTTGACGTTGACGGCGAAGGCGGTGGCGGATGTCAGTGCGATGGCGCCCAGTTCCACCGTGGCAGTGCCCGGGGCGCCGCTGGCAACGGGCACGGACTTGACGATCACGGTGTCGATGTCAGGTCCGTGGATCACGATGTCGTAGCTCGTGGGCGCGCCGGGGGCCGTGGACAGGGGGTAGAGCGAGAAGCTGCCATCGGCGGCCACCAGGGTGGTTGCGGCCACCACATGGCGGGTGCCGTCGCTGCTCAGGGTCTCGGCCGCCACCTGGACGTCCGGTACGCCACTGACGCTCAGCGTGTCCACGCCCGACAGGTCCACCGAGCCGGCAACAGTGCCGGCCTTGCCCGCGTCGAAGCCCTGGGGGTGCGGATCGAGCGCAAAGGCCGCCGTGCCGCTCAGGGAGATGGGCCTGAGGTCACGCGTTGCATCAAAATAGACGATGGCCGAAGTGGTGGTGCCCGAGGTGGATGTGGTTGATGTGGAGGTGGTGCTGGAGTCCGCTGCGCTGGAGCTGGTCGCGGCGGAGCCCCCGGGATTCAGATCGACGCTGATGGTAAGGGCGATGGGCACGACGACGCCGGCGGCGACATTCACCACCTGCAGCGGCGTCTGATGCAGTACGCCGCTGGTGTCGTAGTAGTCCACCTCGTTGTTGCTGGCGGCGCCGAGACTTGCGGCTGACGTGGCCAATGTCGCACCGGTGTCGGCCAGCACCAGCAGCATCTGTGACCACGAGCCGGCTCCGACTTTCAGCTGGCTTGCAAACTGCGACAGCCCGCCATTGGTGAGCGCCACCAGGTCGATGGTCTGTGGCGTCGACAGCGTGAAGGTGCTCCAGCCGGAGTCGGCGGGACTGGCGGTAGCACTGGCGTTGAACCAGACCTGCGAGATGGTGAGGTAGACGTGCGTGTACTGCGCGGGCACATTGCCGGTGGCGGACACATTGGTGCGGTTGTTGCACGCGGCAAGGGTCAGGGCCGCCAGCAGCGACAGGCACAGTCCAAGGGCTTGGTGCACGCGTTGACGGCTCACGGGATCTTGCAACGCATCAAAGCAAAGTCGGTTTACCTGGGCCGGATACTCTACGGCATCCGGGTGCCGTTTCAACGCTTCGCCCGGCGTCCGGTCCTTGGTCTGCCGTTGCTGCCGCCGCCGTCGCCGATATCGTAATCGTCGAAGTCGCTGGTGAGCTCGGCGGTGCGCCGGTCCTCCAGCAGGCGTTCGAGCCGTCGCCAGGTCGGTTCCGCGTTGCCCTTGTGGCCGCGGCGCTTGGCGAGGTCGAGATCCTTGATCACATTGTCGAGATCGACGTCGGCATCATCGCCGCTTGATTCATCGATCTCCTCGTCCTCGAATTCGTCGGACTCGGATTTTTCACTCATGGCTGAGGTGTGTGAACGCTTGGACCGTGCAATGCCATTCGACGCTGCCAATTCTGGCGACGTTGCAGGCAAGGATCAACCAGGGCGGGTCGGGCTGTTCAACGGATCAGCTCGTTCATCTGGAAGATGGGCAGGAGCATTGCAAAAACAATGCCCATGACAAACAGCCCCATGAGCACGATCAGCCCCGGCCCCAGCAGTCCCACGATGGCCGTCAGCAGTGCGTCGAGCTCGCGATCCTGGCTGATGGCGGCGCGTTCCAGCATGCTATCAAGTTCGCCGCTGGACTCGCCGCTGCCGATCAGGTGGATGGTCATGGGCGGGAACAGCCGGCTGACGGCCAGTGAGCGGCTGATGGCGGCGCCTTCGCGCACCCGCAGCGATGCCTCCTCCACCGCATCGCGCATCGGCAGGTTGGTGACGACCTCGCCGGCGATGCGCAGCGCTTCCAGCACCGGCACGGAGGCGGCGCTCAGGATGCTGAGCGTGCGGGTGAAGCGCGCGGTGTTGAAGCCGCGGGTAAGCTTGCCGATGATCGGCAGCTGCAGCAGCAGCAGGTGGTAGCGACGGCGCGGGCCGGGCTGTGCCAGCCAGCGCGCGAGGGCCCAGGCGGCGATGACCGCCACGATGAGCAGGTACAAGCCGTAGTGGCGCAGCCCGCCGCTGACCGCGATCAGCGCCCGGGTCATGAACGGCAGCTGTGCGTGGCTGGATTCGAATACGGTCACGACCTTGGGCACCACGTACGCCATCAGGCCCACGACGATCAGCGCGCACATGACGGTGAGCGCGATGGGGTAGAGCATCGCGCCCAGCACCTTCTGGCGGATCTCCTCGCGGCTTTCAGTGTAGTCGGCCAGGCGCTCCAGCACCGAGTCCAGATGTCCAGCCTGCTCGCCGGCGGACACGGTGGCGCGGTAGATCTCGGGGAACACCCGCGGGAAGCCGGCGAATCCGTCCGCCAGTGTGTGGCCCTCCATGACCTTGGCGCGCACGCCCAGCACGATGCTCTGCAGGCGCGGCTTTTCCGTCTGCTGCGAGACCGCCAGCAGGGCTTCCTCCAACGGCAGGCCGGCCTTCACCAGCGTGGCCAGCTGGCGCGTGAACAGCGCGAGGTCCGAGGCGGAGACGCCGCCGCCGAAGGACAGCGCACCGCTGGTCCGGGTTTTTTCCTGTTCAGATACGGCGGTGACGGTGACCGGCAGCAACTGCTTCTCGCGCAGCAGCTGGCGCACCTGGCGCGGGGTGTCGCCTTCGAGGATGCCGCGGCTTTCACGGCCGGCAGCGTCCAGCGCGGTGTACTGGAATGCGCCCATGGCTTGCGGCTTCAGTCCTCGTGGGTCACGCGCAGGATCTCATCCAGCGTGGTCTCACCGCGCAACACCTTGGAGCGGCCGTCCTCGCGGATGGAGGGGGTGAGGGTGCGGGCCTGGCGTTCGAGGTCGTGCTCGGCGGCGCCGTCGTGGATCATCGAGCGCATCCGGTCGTCGATCAGCACCAGTTCGTGGATGCCGCTGCGTCCCTTGTAGCCCCCCGCTCCCGCGCCCGGGCGATACAGGGTGGGTGAGCGGTCACCCGGCTTGAGGTTCAGCAGCCGGCGCTCGTAGTCCCCGGCGGTGTACGCCTCGCGCGTGTCGGGATTCAAGGTCCGCACCAGGCGCTGCGCCAGCACGCCGATCAGGCTGGAGGACAGCAGGAAGGGTTCGATGCCCATGTCGCGCAGGCGGGTGACCGCGCCCACGGCGGTGTTGGTGTGCAGCGTGGACAGCACCAGGTGGCCGGTGAGGCTGGCCTGCACTGCGATCTGCGCGGTCTCCAGGTCGCGGATTTCACCCACCAGCACGACGTCGGGGTCCTGGCGCAGGATGGCGCGCAGTCCGCGCGCGAAGGTCATCTCGACCTTGGTGTTGACCTGGGTCTGGCCGATGCCGTCGATGTAGTACTCGATCGGGTCTTCGACCGTCATGATGTTGCGGCTCTTGTCGTTCAGCCGCTCCAGCGCCGCGTACAGCGTGGTGGTCTTGCCCGAGCCGGTGGGGCCGGTCACCAGCAGGATGCCGTGCGGCTTGTGGATCAGTTCATCGATCCTGTCCGCGGTCGCCGGGTCCATGCCCAGCGCCGAGAGGTCCAGCCGCCCGGCCTGCTTGTCCAGCAGGCGCATCACGACGCGCTCGCCGTAGCCCGAAGGAATGGTGGAGACGCGTACGTCCACCGCGCGGCCGGCGACGCGCAGGCTGATGCGGCCGTCCTGGGGCAGGCGCTTTTCGGCGATGTCGAGCTTCGACATCACCTTGATGCGCGAGACCACCAGTGGTGCGACCGCGCGCCGGGACTGCAGCACCTCGCGCAGGATGCCGTCGATGCGGAAGCGCACCACCAGCCGGTTCTCGAACGGCTCGACGTGGATGTCCGAGGCGTTTTCGCGCACAGCCTGGGTCAGCACGGCGTTGATCAGGCGGATGACGGGCGCGTCGTCCTCGCTTTCCAGCAGGTCCGC
>DAIDKA010000245.1 GCA_027451085.1 Gammaproteobacteria bacterium | reverse complement strand
GGAGAAGGCGTTCAACGCGCTGCAGAACGGCGATTCCTTCGGCAAGATAGTCATCCGGGTCTCGCCGTGAGGACCGCCTGGCTTTCAGCCAGGCAGGCGTCCCCTGATGCACAAGTGACGTTCGGTGAGCTGGCTCACGGGCAGCGCCAGGCCTGCGATCGCCAGCTCGGCACGAACCTCATCGGCCGTGAACGCAGCGCACAGGGAGTTGAGGAAGTCCTCCTTGAGAATAGGGTCTTCCCCACCCGACACACGCTCGACGATGGCGCGCGCCTCGTCCCGGGAGTCGGGCCGCGCCAGGTCCATGACATACACCGCGGCGCCCGGCTTGCCCAGGCGCTTGACCTCGCTCCACAACACCTGCGGATCAGGCAGGTGATGCATCATGTCCTTGCATAGCACGAGATCGAAATGGCGCTGCGGCAGGTCAAGTCCGGGCAGGCGCCCGTGGACCAGTGCGATGCGGCCGCCGAGGTGCGCACCCTGCACCGCCCGGCCGGCCAGCGCCAGCATCGAATGCGAGCCATCAACCGCCGTGACGTGCACCCCGGGATGGGCCTGGACCAGCCGCACGGCGATGTCCCCTGGTCCGCAACCGAAGTCCACCGCCTGCGCCAGCTGGGCGCCGAAGCGCGCAATCACATCGTCGACAAAGGCCTTGTTGGAATCGGAAAAATCCGCCTTGGCGTAGGCTGCCGCCTCCGCCGCGCCATCCATGATTTCGGGTTCGAGAATCCGGTCCATTCATCTATCTTGAGCGCACTGACGCAACGCCACAAGCCTCCGTCCTGCCTCACGGCTATGATGGAGCTGCAACACCCAAGGAGCGGGCATGACACTGGCAGTGGACATCCGCAGCGTCTCCAAGTCCTTCAATGGTACCCGGGCGATCGACGGGCTCGACCTGTCGATACCGGAAGGCGCGACCTACGGGCTCATCGGCCCCAGCGGCGCCGGCAAGACCACCGCCATCCGCATGATCATGTCGATCCTGTTCCCCGACAGTGGCACGCTGTCGGTGCTGGGGCAGGAGTCGGCCCTTGCAGCCAAGGACCGTATCGGCTATCTGCCGGAGGAGCGCGGCTCCTACCGCAAGATGAGGGTGGGCGAATTTCTCACCTACATCGGCCGCCTGAAGGGCCGCACCCGCTCCCAGTGCGAAGCCCGGGCGCAGCGGCTTCTACGCCGCCTCGGCCTCGACGACGTCATGCAGAAGAAGTGCGAAGACCTGTCCAAGGGCATGCTGCAGCGCGTTCAGTTCGTGGCAGCGCTGGTGAACCAGCCGGATCTCATCATCCTGGACGAGCCGTTCAGCGGTCTCGACCCCTTGAGTGTCCGCCTGATGAAAGAGGTCATCGAGGACGAACATGGCCGCGGCGCCACCATCATCTTCTCCACCCATGTGATGGCGCACGCGGAGGAACTCTGCCAGCAGATCGTCATGATCGACAAAGGCCGCAAGGTGCTGGACGAGGCCACCGCGGGACTGCGCCGCCAGTACGATCCACGCCGCATCCTGCTTGCGCCCCTGGACCCCGGGGCCAGCCTCGATGCCTTGAAGAAGCTGCCAGGCGTGCAGGATGTAACCACCGGCCCCGATGAAGCCCTGATCATGCTGGCCGCTGGCACCGACCCGGCCACCGCCATCCGTGGCATCGTGGAACGAGTGGCTCCCGCCCGCATCGAGCTGGCCCGCATCAGGCTCGAGGACATCTTCATCCGCCTGGTGAGCGAAGGCGTTTCCGAAGAGTCCCGCCAGCAGCTGCGCACACACCTGCAAGGCCTTTCCACCTGAGCCCATAGGGAACCGGACATGCGCAACATCCTGCTGGTCGCCCTGCGCGAATTCACCAACACCGCCCGTTCCAAGGGTTTCATCTTCGGCCTGCTGCTGATGCCGCTGCTGGCGTTGATTGCATCGGTGATGATTCCCCGCATCCAGCACTCCGTCAGCCCGCAGGTACGCGGTGCCGTCGCCGTGATCGATCCGTCCGGACGCGTGACCACGGACCTCGCCGCGGCATTGACGCCCAGCGCCATCCTGGCCCGGCGCCAAGCCTCGGCCAGGGCCGCCGGCGCCAACGATCAGGTCGCCCGGTACGCCGCCAACGCCTCCGACGTGCCACAGCTAGAGGTGATCGGCCGTTCGGCCGACGCCGACGTCCAGGCGCAGAAGGACTGGCTGCTGTCTCCCAAGGGCACGAGCCCGGAACCTCTGGCCGTGGTGGTGATCGCTGCGGATGCCGTCACGCGCCGGCCCGGCGCTGCGGACTACGGTACCTACGACCTGTTCGTCTCGCCCCATCTCAACGCCGCAACAGAAGGCACGTTGCGCGACGCCCTGCGACAGGCTGTCATCGGTGCACGGCTGAAGACCAACGGCGAGGACGCTGCGATGATCGACGCCGCATTACGGCTCACACCGCCGGAGCCGGCGATGATCGATCCCAAGGGCGAACACAAGTCAGGACGCGGCGTGATGCGCGCCCTGCCCTTCATCTGCGGCATCCTGCTGCTCATCGCAGTGATGACCGGCGGCCAGGTGCTGATGACCTCCACGGTGGAAGAGAAGTCCAGTCGCGTGGTCGAGGTGCTGCTGGCGGCGGTTTCACCAGTGGAACTGATGGCCGGCAAGCTGCTGGGCCAGCTCGGCATCGGCGTGCTGATGGTCGGTGTCTACCTGGGGATCAGTGTCGTGGCATTGGTACAGTTCTCCCTGTTCAGTCTGCTGAATCCCGTGCTGCTGCTGTACGTGCTGGTGTTCTACGTCATCGCCTACCTGGTGTACGGCTCGCTGATGCTGGCGGTGGGCGCCGCAGTCAACCAGCTGGCCGACGCCCAGTCCCTGATGGGCCCCATCATGATCCTGCTGATGGTGCCCTATGTGCTGACGCCGGTGATCGGCAACGCGCCCAACTCCCACATGAGCGTGGCGCTCAGCTTCATTCCGCCGATCAACAGCTTCGCCATGCTGGCGCGCATCGCCTCCGATACTCCGCCCCCCTTGTGGCAGGTGCTCGCAACCATCGTGGTGGGCCTGGCCTCGGCCGCGGTTGCCGTCTGGTTCGCGGCCAAGATCTTCCGCATCAGCCTGTTGATGCATGGCAAGCCGCCCAGCATCACCACCCTGATCCGCTGGGCGCGGGAGGCTTAGTAAACAGCTGCAACTTCCACCCCGCCCGTGTGTTCTTGGGACACTGAACGCGTGGACTTCCGGAGGACCGACTCATGACCTCGAATCGCACTGCTCACCGCCTGCTGGCGGCATCCCTGGCCGCATCGCTGTTGCTCGCCTTCGGCACTCCTGCTTCCGCCAAGGGCTGCATCAAGGGCGCAGCTGTCGGCGCCGTTGCCGGACATGTGGCCGGTCACCATGCCGTGCTGGGCGCCGCTGCGGGCTGCGTCGTCGGCCATCACATGGCGAAGAAAAAACAACGGGAACAGAAACTTCAGCAACAGCACCAGCAGGCCGCCCCGGCCCAGCCGGCAGCGAGCGATCACGCATAGCGCCGGATGGCGGTGCGGGGAACTAACCGCAACGCCGTGACTCAGACCACCCTGGAAGCCGGCGAAACCACCCGCATCCATCGCGCGGCCTGCCAGGGGGAGAAGGATGCTTCCGCAACAGAGGCGCCGCTATGCGGTGCTCGCCATTGCCGGCGTCCTGCATGTCGTGGTCATCGAACTGATCCTTCTGCCGTCTGAACCACCCCGCAAACCCCGCCCCAAGCCCCGCGTCTCACCGCCCGTCCCGGTCACGGAACAGACGGTTCCCGTGGAAAACACATCAATTTCAGCGACACCGGACCAGAACGGCCCCGGACATGCTGTGGACTGGATGTCCGAACTGGACCAGACGTCCCAGGACGTCGCCGCCAGGCAGGCCGCCGGCAGCGGCCCATCCCCTGAAGCCTCACACACGCCGCAGTCATGGTGGCCCGCGCCGGCCCACAAGGCCGGTGAGCAATACACCCTGAACACCGGTCAAAAGATCTACTGGGTAAGCGACCACTGTTTCCTGGTTTCGGATCCCCCGCTGGCGGGGACACCCAACGCCCTGGCGCATTCCCAGCTGACTCACACCGAGTGCCAGAAGCCCCCGACGCCCGGCGGTGACCTCTTCAAGGACCTGCCGGCCTACAAGCGGTACCACTCCGACGCTCCCGACTCGGGAGTCGCAGCCCGCCCTTAGCCTGCGGACTCATAGGGTGGCACAAGGGCGATTACAGCAGCATCCTCGCCCCCGGAGCTGCGCGGGTGAACTCAACTCAGAGCCTGTAATGCCCATAGGGTTTCGATTGGTCGACCATAAAGGTTTCAAATGGTCGAAACCCGCTCAGGCGGCCAGCGAACTCACCGGATTGACGGGCTCCCAAAATCGCCCCAATCTTGTGCCCCTCTGCGCGTCGGCAGACCGGACCATCAGGAGGATCGGATGAAAACAATACTCTGTGCAGCCGCATGCGGCTTTGCACTGCTCGCCACGGTGAGCAGCGCTCAGGTTCCAGACAACATCGCCCAGAAAGTTCGCGCCGCGGGCCAGGTCATGGACCCCACGGTCAGCAAACTCTACGCGCCGATGTTCCCGCAGGAGGCCTGGGCCGGGGTCAGCATCCAGCGCGACATTTCCTATGGCTCCGATCCCCTGCAGCGCCTCGACGTGTACACGCCTGACGGTGCCAAGGGCAGGCAACTGCCGGTGCTGCTGTTCGTGCATGGCGGCGGCTTCACGCGTGGCGACAAACACGGCGCCTTTTATCCCGACAACATCACCCTGTGGGCGGCCAGGAACGGCATGGTCGGGGTCAATATCGATTATCGCCTCGCGCCCAAGAACCCCTGGCCGGCGGGCGTCAAGGACCTGGCCTCCGCAATCGCCTGGACCAACGCCAATATCGCGCGCTACGGCGGCGACCCCCACCGCATCGTGATCTTCGGCCATTCGGCGGGTGCCAACCATGTCGCCGATTACGCCGCCCACCCCGAGGTGCGGGGCGCGGAGGCATCCTCGGTCAAGGGCGTGATCATGCTCTCGCCGGCCTATTCCACCACCCCGGGCTCCCGGCCCAACCCTTATTATGGCGAGGACGCTGACCTCGGTTCGGCATCGGGGCAGATCACACGCCTGACCGCCAGCCCGTACCCCCTGTTTTATGCCTATGCGCAGTTCGATCCACCGCTGATGAAGGCCACGGCCACCGCTCTGATCGAGGGCATCTGCCAGACCAGGAGCCGCTGCCCCAAGTCTGTGGAACTGAAGGACTCCAATCACTTCTCGGAGGGCATGGCGATCGGCACGCCTGATCAGCAGCTGACCGGGCCGCTGTTGCAGTGGATCAAAGCGCTGCCGAGAGGCTAGGTCCCCCGCGGCTTCGCCCGCCGCGTCGGCTCGGCCACGGCCGGGTCCTCCGGCCAGTAATGCCGCGGATAGCGCCCCCGCATGTCCTTGCGCACATCGGCGTAGGACCCGCGCCAGAACCCGGCGAGATCCCGCGTGATCTGCAGCGGCCGCTGCGCCGGCGACAGCAGTTTGAATGTCACCGGCACCCGGCCTCCGGCAATGCACGGTGTCGTAAGCAGGCCGAACACCTCCTGCAGGCGCACCGCCACCACCGGTGCGAGTTCGTCCTGGTAGTCGATGCGGATACGCGAGCCGGTGGGCACCGTCAGGTGCGTGGGCGCCAGGTCCGGCAGCTTGCGCTGCTGCTCATGGCTCAACAGTCCCAGCAGCGCCTGGTCCAGCGGCAATCTCGCCAGATGGCTGCGGCGGGTGATGTCGTTCAGCCACGGCGTCAGCCACTCGTCCAGCTGCGCCAGCAGCGATTCATCATCAACCGCAGGCCAGGCAGCGCCCGCCACATCCACGGCGCCTCCCTCACTGTCCACGCCCATGCGCCGGCGCACGAACTCCATGCGCGCCTGCAACAGCCGCGTGTCCTCGTCCCAGGGCAGCGCGGCCAGGCCCAGCTGCCGCAGACCCTGCAGCATCGCGGACAGAGCCGCATCGGGCGGCACTTCGCGCAGCGGCTTGGATTGCAGCTCCAGCGCGCCCAGGCGCACCACGCGGCGCGCGCTCACGGCCAGCTCGCGCTCGTTCCACTTCACCTCTTCCTGCATCACCAGGGCATCGGCGAAATGCTCCTCGACATCCTCCCGGTCCAGCGCAGCAGCCAGCAGGATCCGCGCATCACGATCGCGGTCATCCAGGTCCACCGCCACCACCAGTTCTTTGGAGCGCAGCACCTGCGCGTCGGGGAACACGGCGCCGCGACCGTTGGCCAGCAGGTACCGCCCCTCGCCGGCATCACGGCGCAGCGCGATCCGGTCGGGGTAGGAAAAGGCCAGCAGCAGTCCCTCTCGATCTGCGGTCTCTGCCAGCATGGTTTTTGCCGGGTTGATCGCATTGCCGGTATCTGCCTGCCGCAGCAGGTCCGACGCCACCCTACGCGCGCGCTGCAGCGCTCCGCGATCGACCTCGGCATCCGACTGGCCACGCAACACCCGCAACCGCGAGTGAATATCGGTGTCGCGCCCGCGCGCGGCCCGCAACAGATCGCGTTCTGACAGCAGCGCGGCAAGGTCCGCGGCCAGCCTCCCCAGACCCAGTGGCCGCGCCTTGAGCAGCATGTGCGCCAGGCGCGGATGAGTTCCCAGCGCCGCCATCTTGCGGCCATGGGCCGTGATGCGCCCGGCTGCATCGACAGCGCCCAGGAGCCGCAGCAGATCGCGGGCGCTCGCCAGTTGCGCCGCGGGCGGCGGATCGAGGAAGGTCAGCGCGCTCACGTCGATCACCCCCCATGAGGCCAGTTCCAGCGCCAGTCCCGTGAGGTCTGTATCAAGGATCTCTGGCATGCCGAAGGCCGCGAGCGAACGCTGTGCGCCTTCACTCCAGACGCGGTAGCACGCGCCTGCCTCCACGCGGCCGGCGCGGCCGGCACGCTGTTCGGCCGAAGCGCGGGATATGCGCGCCGCCTCCAGGCGGCTCATGCCGGTCACCGGATCGAAGGTCGACCGGCGCTCCACGCCGGAATCCACCACCACGCGTATGCCCTGGATGGTGAGACTGGTCTCGGCGATGTTCGTGGCCAGTATGACCTTGCGCGCGCCACGCGCGGCAGGTTGCAGCGCGGCGTCCTGATCCGCGGCAGACAGGTCACCATACAGCGGCAGCACGCGCACGCCCGGGCCTGTATCAGCGCCCTGCAGCAGCGATTGCACGCGGCGGATCTCGCGCGCGCCGGGCAGGAACACCAGCACATCGCCCTCCTGCTCGCGCAGCGCCTGCAGCACCACCCGGAACACCAGCGTCTCCAGCGAGTCCTGTCCCGGGGACGGCGGCCCGGGCAGCGCCGGTGCGCCACGGCCGGTGTAGCGCACTTCAACGGGAAAGGTCCGGCCTTCCGCAGCCACCACCGGCGCGTCCCCCAGGCGCTGCGCCAGCGCGCCCGTGTCCAGGGTTGCCGACATCACCAGCAGCTTGAGATCCGGGCGCAGGTTGGCCTGAGTGTCAAGCGCCAGCGCCAGACCGAGGTCCGCCTGCAATGAGCGTTCGTGGAACTCGTCGAAGATGACCGCCGCAACACCTTCCAGCGCCGGGTCATGCTGCAGCATGCGGGTCAGCACGCCCTCGGTCACGACCTCGATGCGCGTGTCACGCGATACTCTGGTGTCCTGCCGCATGCGCCAGCCGATGGTCTGACCGGGCGGCTCACCCAGGGTCTGCGCCATGCGCGCGGCAACGGCCCGGGCTGCAAGCCGCCGCGGCTCCAGCATGATGAGACGCCTGCCATCCACCCAGGGCTGATCGAGCAGCGCCAGCGGCACCACGGTGCTTTTGCCGGCGCCGGGCGGCGCTTGCAGCACTGCATTTGGGGAATCCTTCAGTGCTGCAATGAGCGCCGGCAGCGCCGCATCGATGGGCAGGCCGGAGGGCTTCAACGCCGCCACACGCCCCAGGCAAACGTGAACCAGCCGGCAATCAGCAACACGCCTCCCAGTGGCGTGACCAGGCCCACCAGAACCGGGAAGCCACCGTTGATGCCAAAGCTCAGAAGGTAGAGGCTGCCGCTGAAGCACAGCACGCCCGCAAGCACCATGGCAGCCGCCACATGCAGCAATCGTGACGGCCGGTACTGGGCCGCAAGCCCGATGCCCAGCAGCCCCAGGGCATGGAAAAAGTGATAGCGCACCGCGGTGTCATACACCTGCAGCTGTGAGGCGGGCAGCTTTGATTGCAGCAGGTGCGCACCCAGCGCCCCGGCGATGGTCGCCAGCGCAATCAGCTTGGCGGCAACCGCCAGAATCATGCGCGAATCCCACTTCCACACGGTTCAGCGCCCCTTCGGCCTGCCCCTGTTCCGGCCCTTGTCATTGCCGTAGCTCCCAGTGTGGCCCTGGTGGGCACTGCGCGCGCCGGCCCCGTCGCGTCCGGGTCCGGGGCTGGAACGCGCAGTGTTCATCGGGGCTGCTGCCTTAGGCACGCCCGGCACCTTCGGCAACCCCGTATGCTGAGTGCGGAAGGGTTGCATTTTCTGACCGGGGGCCGCGGCGGCGCCACCATGGCCACGCCGGCCCTCGTGCGCCTCTCCGGTACCGGCGGGCTGCCACGCCGGCACCAGCTGCTGCCTGCCGCTGCCGATCAGGTCACTGCGCCCCATGCGCCGCAGGGCTTCGCGCAGCATGGGCCAGTTGTTGGCGTCGTGATAGCGCAGGAAGGCCTTGTGCAGCCGGCGGACCTTGAGGCCCCTGGGAATGATCACCTCTTCGCTGTCGCGGCGGACCTTGTGCAGCGGGTTCTTGCCGCTGTGATACATCGCCGTGGCAGTGGCCATGGGCGAGGGCAGGAAGGCCTGCACCTGGTCGGCGCGGAAACCGTTCTGCTTCAGCCACAACGACAGTTCGAGCATGTCCTGGTCGGTGGTGCCCGGGTGGGCCGCGATGAAGTACGGGATCAGGTACTGCTCCTTCCCCGCCTCCTTCGAGTAACGGTCGAACAGCTCCTTGAACCGGTGGTAGGTACCCATGCCCGGTTTCATCATCTTGGACAGCGGACCTTCCGAGAACGCCTCGGGCGCGATCTTCAAGTAACCGCCGACGTGGTGCTGGACCAGCTCCTTCACATACTCGGGTGATTCGATGGCGAGGTCATAACGCACGCCGGAGCCGATCAGGACCTTCTTGATGCCGGGCAGCGCGCGGGCGCGCCGGTACAGCTTGATCAGCGGCGAGTGGTCGGTGTTGAGGTTGGGGCAGATGCCCGGATACACGCAGGACGGCCGGCGGCAGGCGCTCTCGATCTGGCGCGACTTGCAGGCCAGGCGGTACATGTTGGCGGTGGGGCCACCCAGGTCGGAAATCACGCCGGTGAAGCCGGGCACGGTGTCACGCACCTCCTCGACCTCGCGGATGATGGAGTCCTCGGAGCGGTTCTGGATGATGCGTCCTTCGTGCTCGGTGATGGAGCAGAAGGTGCAGCCACCAAAGCAGCCGCGCTGTATGGCGATGGAAAACCGGATCATCTTGTACGCGGGGACTTCCGCATCGCCATAGACCGGATGCGGCACGCGCCGGTACTCGCGCTCGTAGACCCAGTCCATTTCCTTCATGGTCAGCGGGATGGGCGGCGGATTCAGCCACACATCGACGTCGCCGTGCTTCTGCACCAGAGCGCGCGCATTGCCCGGATTGGCCTCCATGTGCAGGATGCGCGACGCGTGTGCATACAGCACCGGGTCATCGGTCACCGCCTCGTAGGAAGGCATGCGGATCACGCTGTGTTTGCGGTCCCCGCCCTTCACGCGGCGGGCGAAATGCACCACCGTCTCCCGGACCGCCGGCTGATCCTGCGTACCGGCGTGCCGATCCGCCGGATCTGCAGCAGCCTCTCCACCGGCGCTGCCCGTGCCTGCGGGCCTGGCGGCCACCGGCTCCATGGCATATGGATCGATCGGCGGGTTCAGGGGACCAGGTATGTCCAGGTGCGTGGAATCGATCTCGATCCAGTCCCGGGCGTGCTGGCGGCGCACGAAGGCGGTGCCGCGGATGTCGGTCAACGCGGTGATGTCCTCGCCCGCGGCCAGGCGATGGGAGACCTCGATGATGGCGCGTTCGGCGTTGCCGTACAGCAGGATGTCCGCCTTGGAATCCAGCAGCACCGAGCGACGCACCTTCTCCGACCAGTAGTCGAAGTGCCCGATGCGGCGCAGCGAGGCCTCGATGCCGCCAATGACGATGGTGGCGTCCTTGAAGGCTTCGCGCGCCCGCTGGGCGTAGACGATGACCGAGCGGTCCGGCCGCTTGCCACCTTCACCACCAGGCGTATACGCATCGTCGCTGCGCACGCGGCGGTCGGAGGTGTA
>DAIDKA010000244.1 GCA_027451085.1 Gammaproteobacteria bacterium | reverse complement strand
AGCGGGTGCGCTTCGCCTGGAAGATCGCGCTCAACAACATCGGCGAGGAGGTCAGCAAGTGCGCATTGCGCCACGGCATCGACACCCGCGACTTCAGCCTCGTGGCCTTTGGCTCCGCCGGCCCCATGCTGCTGGCCGGCGCGCTGGACATCGTCGGCGCCCGCCGCCTCATCGTACCGCCCCATCCCGGGCTGTTCTCCGCCATCGGCCTGCTTTCCACGGACTTTGTCTACGCGGACAGCCGCAGTGCCTATATCGCGCTGGCACCCGGATCGGCGCAGCGCATCGAGGCCATCTTCACCTCGCTCGAACAGCAGCTGCGCGCCCGCCTGCCCGCTGACGCGCGCGATGTCAGAGTGAAGCGCAGCTTCGATGGCCGCCTCGCCGGGCAGAGCTGGGAGACGCCGTTCATCGACGTGCCCGGTCGCATCGATGCCGCCGGCGTCGCGGCGCTGATCACCGCCTTCCACGCCGAATACCGCCGCCGCAATGGCGTGGCTTTCGAGGGCCTTCCCATCGAAGGCGTCACCTGGCGTCTGCAGCTCATCGCACCCTGCGCCAAACTGCAGTGGCAGTCGATCGGCGGCCGCACCACCCTGCCCGAACCGGTCGGCATCCGGCAACTGCACCACCTTGCGGATCAGCCCGTCACGGCGCCGGTTTACCAGCGCGAGCAGCTTGGGGCCGGCACCCGCCTGCCGGGCCCGGCGCTGATCCGTGAGCCTCTGGCGACCACCCTCGTGCTGCCGGAACAGCAGGCCGAAATCGGCGTTCATGGCGAAATCGTGATCACAGGTGCCCGATGAACACCCGGCCTGCGAACGATGTCCGCTTGCGCGAACTGGACGACGCCGCATTCCGGCAGCGCTATGGCTGCGGGCGTTTCGATGCCGCCGTGCTGGGGAACCGCTTCACCTACCTGCTCGACCATGTCAGCGAGCGGCTGCTGGCTTGCGCCTTCTCCCCCGTCCTGAAGGACTTCTACGATTTCGCCGCGACCATCACCGGCCCCGCGGAAGTCGGCTATCCCACGCCGGTGGTCAGCAAGTCGCAGCTGGCCTTCACCGGCACCATGACCGAATCCATCCGCAACACCATCGAGGAATACGGAGCGCAACGGCTGGAGCCCGGCGATGTCATCATCGCCAACGATCCCTACCGCACCGGCACGCATGTCAACGACATGCTCTTCATCCGGCCCGTGTTCCACGCAGGCCGGCTGTGCGCCTTCATCAACCTCAAGGTGCACCAGCTGGACATGGGCGGCTCGGTCCCCGGCGGGTTCTCGGCCCACAAGTTCAGCGTCTATGAAAACGGCCTGGTGCTCTCGCCCCGCGCCCTCATGCAGGCCGGTCAACCGGTACGCGAGAACTGGACGCTGATTTTCGACAACGCCCGCTTCGGCGAGCTGCTGCGGCTGGACATGATGACGATCATCGCCTGCCTCGACCTGGGAGAGTCCCTGCTCACCGATTCGCTGCGCCGCTACGGCGTGGAGGCCATCCTCGGCGCCATGCGCTACGTGGTGGACCGCGATGCCGAACGCATCGCCGATGCGATTGGCGCCCTGCCCGACGGGGAGTGGCGCGGCGAGGCGCTGCTCGACTGCGACGCGATGGATGACCGTGAGGAGTATCCGGTCCGCTGCACCATCCGCAAGCACGGGCGGCGCATCGAAGTCGACCTGTCCGGCACCGCGCGCCAGGCCCGCGGCGCCATCAACGGCACCTACCTGGACGCCAAGACCACCGTCGGCGTCGCCCTCAAGTACCTGCTGGACCCGGGTGGGCAGTTCACCTCCGGCTGCTATCGTCCCATCGACATCCTGATTCCGGATGGCGCCGTGCTGTCCGCGCTGCCGCCGGACGGCGTGGTGTTCGCCTACGGCGAGCCCACCAACGCGTTGCTGACAGCGATCTTCGCCGCGCTGGCCGCGCCACTGCAGGAGCGGGCCATCGGCGGCGACATCGGCGGACCCAACCTGCACAGCGCCGTCGGGCGGCGCGCAGACGGATCCCCCTGGGTGTCCATCGTCGCCGGCGGCCAGCACGGCCCCTGGGGCGGCACGGATGCCGGGGATGCCGACAGCTACTGCAGCTTCTACCAGGTCAATGGCATGGACACGCCCATCGAGGCCCATGAGGCCGAGATCCCCGTGGTGTTCCTGCGCCGCGACTACGTCACCGACTCGGCGGGTCCCGGCTTCAACCGTGGCGGCGCCGCCGTCTGCAAGGACACGTACTGGCTCGATGACGTCGACCACCACATGTTCACCCTGCGCTTCAAGCGCAGCACGGGCATCGGCGTGAACGGCGGCCGCGACGGTCCCACCGGCGGCGTGTGGATCTGGCCACCGCAGGCCGGCGCAAAGCCTGTACTGCGGGGCCTGGGCACCGCGGCCTATGCAGCCTCGATCGGCGTCGCGGGCCGGCTCGATCCGTGGACCAAGGCACCCTCGCCCCAGGCACCCTGGGTGTACTTCGGCCGGGAACGCTGGCACACCACGCCCGGCGCCACGCTGCGCCATCTCAACAATGCCGGCGGCGGCTGGGGTGACCCGCATTGCCGTCAGCCGCAGCGCGTGCTGGAAGACGTGCGCGACGGCTACGTCTCCGTCGCCGGCGCGGCGCGGGACTATGGCGTCGTGATCCATGGCGACCCGGAGCTCGATCCGGAAGATCTGCAGCTCGACCTCACCGCCACCCGCACGCTGCGGGAGCAGCGCTCGGGTACACCGCACAAGGAGCCCCGATGACCGTCAAGATTCTGCCGCCCGGTGTCACGGCGAGCGCTTTCGACCAGGCCCTGAAGGCCTTCGCCGGCATCGTCGGCGATGAGTGGGTGCTGGTCACCGACCAGGACCGGGAGGCTTACCGTGACTTTTTCTCCTTCAGCGACACGCATCACCTGGCCTCCGGGGCCGTGGCGCCTGCCAGCGCTGAACAGATCCGTGCCCTGGTGCAGATCGCCGCGCAGTACCGGATACCGCTGTGGCCCATCAGCCGCGGCAAGAACCTGGGCTACGGTGCGGCAGCCCCCCTGCTCAGCGGTTCCCTGGTGCTCGACCTGTCGCGGATGAAAAAGATCGAGGTCGACGTCGAGAACGACACGGTTCTGGTGGAACCGGGCGTGGGCTTCTACGACCTGTACCACCACCTGCAGGAGCGGAACATCCCGCTGTGGCTGTCAGTACCCGGCAACAGCTGGGGCTCGGTGTGCGGCAACGCCCTCGACCGTGGCGTGGGCTACACCACCTATGGCGATCACACCTCGCGCATCTGCGGCCTGGAGGTGGTGATGCCGGATGGCGACCTGGTGCGCACCGGCATGGGCGCCATGGCAGGCGCACCCACCTGGCAACTGTACCGCTATGGCTTCGGCCCCGCCTGGGACCAGATGTTCGTGCAGTCCAACTTCGGCATCGTGACCAAGATGGGCCTGTGGCTGATGCCGGAACCCGAATCGCTGCGCGGCTTCGACCTGGAGTTCGACAAGCCCGAGGACCTGGAGTGGGTGGTGGACACCGTGGCGCCACTGCGGCGCGACGGCACCCTGCAGCAGTCACCGTCCATCGGCAACTGGCTGCGGCAGGCGGCGGTGCTGACCACGCGCAAGGAGTGGTACGACCAGCCCGGCGCCCTGCCGGACTCGGTGATCGAGGCCATCCGCAAGCGCTTCAACATCGGCTGGTGGAGCATCTCCGTGCGCTTCTATGGCCCGGATGAGGTCACCGCAGCCAGCGAGAAGGTCGTCTCCAGGGCCTTCGAGGGCAGACCGGTGCTCAGCCGCAAGGACGCGGTCTGGCATCGCGGCCAGCCGCGCGAACAAAGCGCCTGGGCGGGTGTACCCACGACCATGCCACTGCAAAATGCCAACTGGCATGGCGGCCGTGGCGGGCACGTGGGCTTCTCCCCGGTCATGCCCACCAACGGCCGGCTGGCGCTGTCCCAGTTCCAGCGCACCTACGCGCGCTACAACGAATTCGGCATGGACTACCACGGGTCCTTCGCCCTGGGGGAACGCCATACCACCAACGTCAACCAGGTGCTGTTCAACAAGGACGACCCGCAGATGCTCAAGCGCGTGCAGCAGTTCTTCCACGCGCTGGTGAACGACGCCACCCGCGAGCGTTACGGCGAGTACCGCACGCACATCGAGTACATGGACCTCGTGGCGGACACCTACGACTTCAACCACCACGCACTGCGGAGGTTGAATGAAAAGATCAAGAACGCCCTCGACCCGCACGGCATCCTCGCCCCCGGCAAGAGCGGCATCTGGCCCGCGGCCTACTCCAAGGAGCGCTCCGATGCTTGAACTCTCACGGCACGGATTCATGCACAGCGGCCTCGCCGCCGCGCACCGCCCTGGCTTCGCAGTCCTGTCGGCCCTGCTGCTGGGCGCAGTCCTCGCGCACCCGGTGACTGCGGCGGAGCCGACCGCCACCGGCGCTTCGGCGCAGGGCGCGGGCACAGGCACGGGTGAAAGCCTGTTCGTGGAGAAATGCGCGATGTGCCACCGCGCCGGCGGCATGGGCGCGGGCCTGCTGTCACGGCGCTATCCCAAGGGCCAGGAAATCCTGGAAAGCCGCACCAATCTCAGTGCAGCCTTTGTGCGCACCGTGGTGCGCGGCGGATTGAACAACATGCCCCCGCTTTCCCGCGCTGAAGTCAGCAACGCCCAGCTCGCCAGCATCACGGCCTATCTCGCCAAGGGCAACCCATGAGCACCGGTGAATCCGCGGGCAACCTGACCCGCCGCACGGTCCTGGCCGGCGCCGCCAGCGTGGCCGGCGTTGCTGTATTGAGGCCGCTGCTGCCCTGCGCCACGGCCGGCGTGCACCTGGTCATCACCGACCCGCGGTTGACGGAGTCGCGGTTGTTCCGTGCGACCGTCGGCGACGCGGTGCGCCATATCGCGGTGGAGCCCGATCTCCTGCGGCAGTGGCATGCCGGATTGCGCGAAGCCGTCCGCGGTAACACGGTTGCGGGGCTCACCAGCTGGATCGACTTCGTGGTGCTCTCAGGCTGCGCCCGCGAGGAAGGCTTGCAGGTCATGGGCTCGCATTCAGCCGCATCTGCCGGGCACATCCACCAGGTGTCCTGGCTGCTGGCACCGCGGGATTAAGCGCGGTTCAGCTGCTCGATGCGGCCGATCACCTTTTCCACCAGCTGCGACAAGGCCGCGACCTCCTCCTCGCTCATGACCTCGAGCAGCTGCCGCGACAGCTGCTTGATGCTCGGGAGCAGCTCCTCGTACAGCTCGATGCCCTTCGGGGTCAGGGTCAGGTGCTTGCGCACCCGGTTCTGCGGATCCGGGGTCTCCTGCAGCCGGCCGCGCTTGCGCAGTGCCGCCACCGAACGG
>DAIDKA010000243.1 GCA_027451085.1 Gammaproteobacteria bacterium | reverse complement strand
GAAAGCGCCGCAGGCGACTTTCTGCCGAGGATCAAGGGCGCAGCAGGTGCATGGCCGGGACGGTGAGGAAGTCCTCGAAGTCCTCGGCCAGTGACAGCTCGCTGAACAGCTTGACGGCTTCCTCGAAGCGCCCCTTGTCATAAGTCTCGGCGCCCACTTCACCGCGCACGCGCTGCATTTCCTCGGTGATGAGGCGCCGCAGCAGTTCCGGCGTGGCGACGACACCGCCTTCCAGGTTGATGCGGAAATGAATCCACTGCCACACCTGGGCGCGGCTGATCTCGGCGGTGGCCGCATCCTCCATGAGATTGTAGAGCGGCACGGCGCCGCGACCACGCAACCAGGCTTCGATGTACTGCACGCCGACGCGGATGTTCTCGCGCAGGCCGTTCTCGGTCTTGGTGCCCGTGTGGACTTCCAGGAGGTCCTTCTGGCCGATGTGCACATCCTCGCGCAGCCTGTCCAGCTGGTTGGGAGCGGGCATCAGGCGGTCGAAGACCTCCTTCGCCACCGGCACCAGGTCAGGGTGCGCCACCCAGGTGCCGTCATGTCCGTCGCCGGCCTCGCGTTCCTTGTCTGCCCGCACGCGGCCCAGGGCGGCCTCGTTGGCCACCGGGTCCTTGCGGTTGGGGATCTGCGCGGCCATGCCGCCCATGGCGAAGGCGCCACGGTGATGGCAGGTTCTGATCAGCAGCAGGGAGTAGGCGCGCAGGAAGGCCTTGCCCATGACCACCTGCGAGCGGTCCGGCAGCACATAGGCCTTGTTGGCGCGCAGCTTCTTGATGAAGCTGAACATGTAGTCCCAGCGGCCGCAGTTCAGGCCGACGATGTGCTCGCGCAGCTCGTAGAGGATCTCGTCCATCTCGAACGCCGCCGGCAGCGTCTCGATCAGCACGGTTGCCTTGATGGTGCCGTTGGCGATGCCGAGCTGCTGCTGGGCGAACACGAACACCTCGTTCCACAGGCGGGCTTCAAGGTGGCTTTCAAGCTTGGGCAGGTAGAAGTAGGGGCCCGTGCCCCTGGCCAGCAGCGCCTTGGCGTTGTGGAAGAAGTACAGACCGAAGTCGAACAAGGCGCCGGACACGACGGCGCCGTCGACGGTGAGGCCGGGCTCCAGCAGGTGCCAGCCGCGCGGGCGCACCTTGAGGACGGCGCGCTTGTCCGCAAGCTTGTACTGCTTGCCGGTGGCGGTGTCGGTGAAGTCCAGCGAGGCGTGCCACAGGTCCTTGAGGTTCAGCTGGCCCTCGAGGTTGTTGTGCCAGGTGGGGGAGTTGGCATCCTCGAAGTCGGTCATGAAGACATTGGCGCCCGAGTTCAGCGCGTTGATGATCATCTTGCGATCGACCGGGCCGGTGATCTCCACGCGGCGGTCCTGCAGATCGGCGGGGATGGCGCCGACCTTCCAGTTGCTCTCGCGGACCTGGCGGGTCTGCGGCAGAAAGTCCGGCAGCTCTCCCGCCGACAGGCGCTTCTGGCGCACCGCCCGGGCCTGCAGCAGCTCGACGCGGCGGGCGTCGAACTTACGGTGCAGGGCGGCTACGAAGGCCAGGGCCTGCGGGGTGAGGACTTCGTTGAAGCGCGGCTCGATACGGCCGCGCACGATGACACCGGCCGGGGCCGCGGTGGTCGAGATCTGGTCAGTAGTAGACATAATGCCCAACAAGGAAGAGAACTTTAATTCCGCATTATAACAGGGGGTAATGACGCGGATTCTTTCCCGCGAGGCGCAGAATCAGTGCCGGGATGTGAGGCTTCCAGCCAGGGCCGTGGCGCGGCCCTGGCAGCCGCCTCGGTCACCCCTTGGGCGGGATATGCGAGGGGATCAGGAAATAGCTCACGGTGGTCACCACTGCGCAGACCGCCACGAACCAGAAAAAGCGGTCGATGGAAGGCACCGGGTGCAGGGAGAAATAGACCTGGGGAACGGTAGCGGAGAGCAGACCGCCGAAACGCGAGAACGCCTGCGCCATGCCGATCGCCGAGCCGCGGATTTCCGTGGGATACGCGTGTGCGCCCACCGCGTAGAGGTAGGACTGCATGCCGTTGATCACCGCGCCGCCGATGAAGCAGGATATCAGCAGCGCGAGCTCCGAGCCGTGGCCGTGCAGCAGCAGCACGCCGATCGCGGCCGTGGCTGCGGCGCCGATGAAGGCCGCCGCGGTGCCCACGCCACGTGAACCCCACAGGCCCATCAGGAACGCGCCGCCGATGGAACCGATGACGCCGCCGCCGCTGAACAGGCTCAGGGAGCGGGAGGCCATGGCGGCGCTCTGGCTGGCCCAGTCGAACAGCAGCGGCAGGCTGTTGCTGAAGATGTAGAGCACCAGGGTGTTGAAGGTGAACGCGATCCAGATGAATACCGTGGAACGCCGGTAGCGGCTGTTCCAGATGGTGGAGAACCAGTTGCTGGAGGTCTTTGCGTTCTCGACCACGACGAAGGTTTCAGTGCCATCGAAGCGCTGCTCCCCGATCAGGCGGTTGAGCGCCTTTGCCAGCTGGGGGTACAGGGCCGGCCGCAGCGCGAGGTACTTGGGGGACTCGGGCAGCAGCAGCCAGAACAGCGCCACCAGCACCAGCGGCACCACCGCCCCGACCAGGAACAGGGAGCGCCAGCCATAGGCGGGTATCAGCCAGCCGGCCAGCAGGCCGGTGAGCGAACCGCCCAGCGGCACCGACACGATGACGCAGGCCACCACCACGCTGCGTATGCGCTTGGGGGTCCACTCGGAAATCAGCGTGGTGGCAAGCGGGGTGATGCCGCCGAGCCCCAGGCCCGTGATGAAGCGGAAGCCTGAAAGCACCCAGATGTTGCCCGCCGCGTAGCACAGCAGCGAGCCCACGAACAGCAGCGCGAGACAGGTGAAGTACGCCTTCTTGCGGCCGATGTGGTCGCTGATCCAGCCCAGCAGCACCGAGCCCAGCGCCATGCCGCCCATCTGCGTGTAGCCCATCCAGGACAGTTCGGCGCGGCCGATGTGCCAGTCCTTGACCACCAGCGGACCGATGTAGCCGGTGGTGAACAGGCCGAAACCGTCGGTCAGCATGATGATGACCATCATGACGGTGATGCCGAAGGGCACCCAGAAATAGCTGGCCGAATCGATGACGGCGCCGACATCCACCGTCTTGCTGCTGTTCGTGGCCACGGGTGTTCCTTCAGCCTTGAGCATAAAGGCTGCGGATTCTACCGGGGGACATGTCAACTTCGGGGAAAATAATATCCATGCCGTCCGGGCGCGCTTGTCCATGCCGTCAGGGTGCACTTGATGGTGGCACCGGTCCCGCTCGTTACTCACGCGTTGACCGGTGCTGCGGGCGCATGTAACGCTGGCGCCAAGATGTTGAAGCGTGAGCCTTTTATGGTCATGAAGCCGGATCGTCGGGAGTTTCTCAAGGCCGCCGCCGCGGGGGTCGCGGGCGTGACTTTGAGGGCTGCCGGACTGGGTCTGCCGGGAGCGGGCGCCCGCGCGTACGCCGCCGATGCGCCGCTGGCCGTGACACACCTGGCGGACAACCTGATCCTGGTGAGCGGGGCGGGCGGCAATGTCGTGGGCTTCAAGGGACCCGAGGGCGTGCTGCTGGTGGACGGCGGCGATGCCGCGCATTCGGCGGCGCTGCTCAGGACGGTGGAGCAGACCCTGGGCGGTCCTGTCACGACCGCCTTCAACACCCACTGGCACTGGAGTCACACCGGCTCCAACGAGGCCCTGCGCCGCGCCGGGGTGAAGCTCATCGCCCACGAGAACACCCGGCTGTGGCTGACCGAGCCGGTATTCGAGCAGTGGGAGAACCGCACCTATCCCGCACGCCCCAAGGCGCTGCCCACGCAGACCTTCTACAAGGGACTGCAGAAGCTGCCCTTCGGTGGCACCACGGTGGAATACGACCTGATGCCCCAGGCGCACACCGATGGCGACATCTATGTGTACTTCCGCGACGCCAATGTGCTGGTGGCCGGTGGTGTCGTGAGTGTGGGGCGTTATCCGATCCCGGACTCCTGCACGGGTGGCTGGACCGGCGGGCTGGTGAAGGCCACGCAGCAGCTGCTGGGCGTGGTGAACGACCAGACACGCATCATCCCGGGCACCGGCCCGGTCCAGACCAGGGCGGACCTCGCCGCCGAGCAGGCCATGCTTGCCACGCTGCACGAGGACCTGTGGCAGCTCATGCGCAAGGGCATGGGCCCGGACGACATGATCGCTGCCGCGCCGACCCGCAAGTACGACGCCCAATGGGGCAATCCCGATCTGTTCATCACCACCGCCTACCGCGGGTTGTACGGCCATGTGCGCGAAATGCGCGGTGTGGTGTGAGGACGGCCATGAATACGAACATGCACAAGACCCTGCGACTGAAGCGCTTCCTGACGGCCACCGCGGTGGGCGGGATGACCGTCCTGGCTGCGGCGGCCGCTGGCACCGGCACCCTGCAGGCCGCGGACGCGCCGCCCGACCACCACTGGACGATGCTCTCCAGCTATTGTGAGAAGTGCCACAACGCCACGGACTGGGCGGGCGGCATCGCCTTCGACACCATGGACCCGCACCAGATCGGGCAGGATGCGAAGATCTGGGAAGACGCCGTCAACAAGCTGCAGGGCCGCTTGATGCCGCCGCCGGGGGAGAAGCAGCCGGACCAGGCCACCGTGAGTTCCTTCGTCTCCTGGATGGAGGACAGCCTGGATCGCGCGGCTGCCGCCCATCCGGACGCCGGCTACGTGACCCTGCACCGGCTGAACCGGACCGAGTACGCCCTCGCCGTGAAGCAGCTGCTCGACGTGGACATCGATCCGGCCTCGCTGCTGCCGAAGGACATCAGCAGCGACGGCTTCGATGACATCGCCGATGTGCTCAAGGTATCGCCCACCTTCCTCGACCAGTACATCTCGGCGGCCCGCACGGTGGCGGCCCTGGCCGTGGGCAATGCACACGCCGCGCCGGCCATCGCCAGCTACCGCGCCGGTCCCGGTGACCAGGGCTTCCATATCGACGGCATGCCGCTGGGCACACGCGGCGGCCTGTCGGTGGTGAACAACTTCCCGGCCGATGGCACCTACACGTTCAACATCCAGGTCGACACCGGCCTGGGCTACATCGGCAACCTCGGTCAAGCGCAGCGCCTGGTGTTCCTCATCGATGGCAGGCAGGTGTTCGAGCGCAGCATCGGCGGGCCGGCCGACCTCAAGGAAGCCGACCAGAAAAAGCAGGCCGCGACCGAGGAATTCGAGTCCCGCTTCCACGACATCAAGCTGCCTGTGACCGCCGGTCCCCACGACCTGGTGGTGACCTTCCAGCAGCGTGCAGACTCGGAGTCCGACGACTGGCTGTCCTCCTATGACCCGCTGGGCGGCGTCGGCGGCCTGCCGACCGTCACCGGCATCGAGGTGCGCGGTCCGCAGGAGGTCACCGGGGTGTCCGACACGCCCAGCCGCAGGCTGATCTTCATCTGCAGGCCGGCGGATGCCAGCCAGGAACTTCCGTGCGCGACGCGCATCCTGACCCGGATCGCCACGGGTGCCTACCGGCGCCCGGTCACGGCCGAGGACCTGGCCGCACCGCTGCATTTCTTCGAGATGGGCCGCCAGGGCAAGACCTTTGATGCCGGCATCGAGAATGCCATCGTGGCCATTCTCGCCAGTCCCAAGTTCCTGTACCGCGCCGAGGACGTGCCGCAGACCACGGTGGCGGCCGCCGGCAGTCCCGCGCTGGCGTCGAGCCTGCAGAGGGTGGGGCTGCCGGAGCAGGGGGCGCAGCACAGCGCCGCTCCCCCGCAGCCGCAGGCCTGGCACATCAGCGACCTGGAGCTGGCCTCGCGACTGTCGTTCTTCCTGTGGAGCCAGGGTCCGGATGCGCAGCTGCGGGATCTCGCCGCCGCCAACCGCCTGCACACGCCGGCCGTGCTGCAGGCACAGGTTAAACGCATGCTGGCCGATCCGCGCGCCCGGTCGCTGGTCACGGACTTCGCGTTCCAGTGGCTGCAGGTCGACAGCATGGACAAGATCAAGCCCGACCCGTACGAGTTCCCGGATTTCAACGAGGACCTGCGCACCGACTTGCGCAAGGAAATGGCGCTGTGGGTGGGCAGCATCCTGCTGCAGGATCGTCCGGTGACCGACCTGCTGACCTCGGACTGGACCTACCTCGATGAACGCCTGGCGCTGCACTACGGCATCCGCGATGTCCGCGGTCCGCAGTTCCGCCGCGTCACCCTCACGGACACCCATCGTTTCGGCCTGCTGGGCAAGGGTGCGGTGCTGATGGGAACCTCCTATGCCAACCGCACCGCGCCGGTGCTGCGTGGCGCCTACATACTGGAAGTGATCGACGGCACACCGCCGCATGCGCCACCGCCGGCGGTGCCGGCGCTGAAGGAGAACGTTCCAGGCGCCAAGGCCCTGACCATCCGTGAGCGCATGCAGATGCACCGCTCGCAGCCCTCCTGCAATGCCTGCCACGGCATCATGGACCCGCTGGGGCTGGCCATGGAGAACTTCAACGCCATGGGCGGCTGGCAGGTGAAGGACTCCGACACGGGCACGCCCATCGACGCCTCCGGCAACCTGGCGGATGGCACGCCGGTCACGGGCGTGGATGACCTGCGCCGCGTGCTGGCGGCCAATCCGAACCAGTTCGTGCAGACGCTGACGGTCAACCTGATGACTTACGCGCTCGGGCGCTCGGTCGAGTACTTCGACATGCCCCAGGTGCGCAGCATCGTGCGCGATGCCGCCAGGCACGGCTACCGGTTCGAGGACATCGTCATGGGCGTGATCAACAGCCCTGAGTTCCAGATCCAGCAGCCCGGCAGGGGCACCGTGGCTGGCAAGGCCGCGAACACCACTGCGCGCGCCGCCGGGGTCATCCTGCCGCCGGCCGGTTGAGGTTGAGGAGAGCTGTCATGAATTTCATCACCCGCAAACACATATCCCGTCGCGCCGTGCTGCGCGGCGCGGGCGCCACCATCGCGCTGCCGCTGCTGGATGCCATGATCCCGGCCGCAACCGCCTGGGCGGACACCGCCGCCAAGCCCTCCCTGCACATGGCCTACATCTACTTTCCGCACGGGGCCATCATGCTTCCCGGCAACGACCAGTGGACCCCGCAGGGCAGGGGCCGCGACTTCAAGCTGTCACGCATCCTGGCGCCGCTGGCCGATTATCAGCAGCAGCTGATCGTGGTCTCGAATCTCGGGAACCGGCCCGCGGAAAGCGCCGCCGTGCACGCGATCGTGCCGGGCACCTGGCTGTCCTGCGTGCACCCGCGCGAGAGCGAAGATCCCTATGGCGGTGTCACCATCGACCAGATGGCGGCGCAGAAGATCGGCCAGGATACGCCGCTGCCCTCGCTGGAAGTGCGGACCGAATCCGGCGGCGGCGGCGGTTCGTGCGATCGCTCCTATGGCTGCAGCTTCTCCGGCACCATCGCCTTCAGCACCCACACCTCGCCGCTGCCCATGGAGTACAACCCGCGCGTCGTGTTCCAGCGTCTGTTCGGCCGCGGCGACACGCCGGCGGAACGCCAGCAGCTGGGTGAGCAGTACGACAGCATCCTGGACATGGTGCAGAACGACGCCGCCAGCATGCGGCGCCGGCTGGGCGTGCGTGACCAGGCGGTGCTGGGCGACTACCTGGACAGCGTGCGCGAGGTCGAGCGCCGCATCCAGAAGATGGAAAAGCAGGACCTGTCGCACCTGAACCTGCCCCAGGCGCCCATCGGCATTCCGGACCAGTTCCCGCAGGAACAGATGCTCATGTTCGAAATGATTTCGCTGGCATTCCAGGCCAATCTCACCCGCATCGCCACCATGATGATGGCCGCCGAGGTGAGCAACATGACCTATCCCTTCATCGGCGT
>DAIDKA010000242.1 GCA_027451085.1 Gammaproteobacteria bacterium | reverse complement strand
CCGTTCTCCGTCGGCGAGACCGGCATGATGGGTTCGCCCAAGCGCCGCGAGATCGGCCACGGCAACCTGGCCCGCCGCGGCGTCAAGGCCGTGATGCCGGACATGAGCACCTTCCCGTACGTGATCCGCGTGGTGTCGGAGATCCTGGAGTCCAACGGTTCCAGCTCCATGGCCAGCGTCTGTGGCACCAGCCTGTCGCTGATGGATGCGGGCGTGCCGCTGAAGGCCCCCGTGGCCGGTGTTGCCATGGGCCTGGTGCTCGAAGGCACCCGCTTCTCCGTCCTGACCGACATCCTGGGTGATGAAGATCACCTGGGCGACATGGACTTCAAGGTGGCGGGCCACAAGGATGGTGTCACCGCGCTGCAGATGGACATCAAGGTCGAGGGCGTGACACCCGAGATCATGAAGGTGGCGCTGGAGCAGGCCCGCGTGGGCCGCCTGCATATCCTGGGCGAGATGAACAAGGTGCTGGCTGCGCCGCGCGCCCAGATGTCCGAGTGGGCGCCCTCGATCATCACGCTGAAGATCGACCCCGAGAAGATCCGCGACGTCATCGGCAAGGGTGGTGCGGTGATCCGCCAGATCACCGAGGAGACCGGCACCACCATCGACATCGAGAACGATGGCACGGTGAAGGTCGCTTCGGTCAACGGTGCCGCCGGCCGCGAGGCCCAGCGCCGCATCGAGCTGATCACAGCGGATGTCGAGGTCGGCCGCGTGTACGAAGGCCGTGTGGCGCGCCTGATGGACTTCGGTGCATTCGTCACCATCCTGCCGGGCCGCGACGGCCTGGTGCACATCTCGCAGATTTCCGAAGAGCGCGTGGAGCGCGTCAGCGACAAGCTGAAGGAAGGCGATGTGGTGCGGGTGAAGGTGCTGGAAGTCGACCGCCAGGGCCGTGTACGGCTGTCGATGCGCGACGTGGGCGCCTGATCCTCCGAACAGGCTGCCGGCGCCACGGACCCACTGGCTGACAGCCGCCTCCCTGACCCGCGCGAAGACGCGACGGGTCCGGGTGCGACGTGCCGGCCGGTGGGTTTTTACCTTCCGGCCGGGGTTGTTTATTCCGGCTGGAGCTGTTTGTCGGCGGCGCGCTGCTGTGCCGTCGCCGCACTGCCGATCAGCGTGCGGAAGATTTCATCCTGCACCGTGCGCCAGCGCTGGAAGTTGCGCTGCGTGACAGCGGTGACATCACCGCTGTCCGGGGCCCGGCCGCGCATCTCGCCCTGCTGGGCGGCGAACAGCTTGAGGCTCTGCTCCAGGTAGGAGCCCACCACGCCCTGCATGATGCCGCCGCCGTAGGCGCGGATCACGTGTGACAGGAAATCCCGGCTCATCAAAGGTTCGCCGGCATGCTCCTGCTCGGCGATCACCTGCAGCAGGATGCTGCGCGTGATGTCTTCCTGGGTTTTCTTGTCGATGACGATGAATTCGATTCTTTCAACCACCAGCTTGCGTACCTCAGCAAGCGTGATGTAGCAGCTTTCCTCCGTATCGTAGAGACGACGATTCGGATACTTCTTGATGACCCTCGGTTCGCCCATGTAAGCCCCCGTCATTTGATTTTTGTACTCCACAGGTGCATTGCTGCACCCGCAGGCCGGTGTTCCAGCACCACTCCCTCAAGTGAGTACCTTAGTACAAGCACTGACTTGTAACAATTGCTGCCATGAATTTTGCAGCCCCGCCGCAACTCGACGTCCCGCCGGCCAGGGCCTTACGCCGTGGCGACGTCGCAAGGAATGCTGGCAAGTCCCTGTATGGCAGAGGGATTCCAGTTTGGTACCGCCCAGGCCAGGACTTGGGCGGGTGGCAGCCCCGCAAGCTCTGCTGGCGGCCTTTGGCGTAGCAGTTTCAGCGCCTGCAGCAGCACGGCACCCGGACGGGTGGTGTCGGCTGGTACGGCATGCCGTGACTTGGCCAGCTTGGCCCCGCCTGGATCGACGACCACCGGCAGGTGTGCATAACGGGGCTGCGGCAACCCCAGTGCGCGCTGCAGCTGCATCTGCCAGGGTGTGCTGTCGAGCAGATCCGCGCCGCGTACGACGTCAGTGACCCCCTGGTGGGCGTCATCCACGACCACGGCCAGCTGGTAGGCAAACAGGCCGTCGCGCCGGCGGATCACGACGTCGCCCAGTTGTTCCAGGCGATAGCTGCAACGGCCTTGCACCCGGTCATCGAAGCACAGTTCCCCCGGGTCCAGGCGCAAGCGCACGGCGGTGGGTCCGGGACGGACCGGGCCGTCCCGGCAGGTACCTGGATAGCCGGTATCGGCGCCCGCCAGTTCGCGGCGCGAGCAGCTGCACTCGAACACCCGGCCGCTGTCCTTCAGGGTCTGCAGGGCGGCCCGGTACCTGTCCTGGTTGCGGCTCTGGTATTCGACCACTCCGTCCCACTCGAGCCCCAATGCATCGAGGGTGCGCAGCATCGTCCCGGCTGCCTCAGGAATGACCCGCGGAGTGTCGAGATCCTCGATGCGCAGCAGCCAGCGGCCTCCGCGCTGGCGGGCATCGAGCCAGCTGCCCAAGGCAGCCAGCACCGAACCTATGTGCAGGGGGCCCGTCGGGGAGGGGGCAAACCGCCCCGTGCGTGAGCTGTCCGCATCGCCCCCGGGTGGTTGCCGGCCGGTGTGGCCGGGGGCCGGGCTGTCAGCGGTAGCGGTCGTCGCGGTCGCCGTACTGGCGTTCACGCCGCTCACGCCGTTCCTGGGCTTCGATGCTCAGTGTGGCAACAGGGCGGGCTTCCAGCCGCTTGACGCCGATTTCCTCGCCGGTTTCCAGGCAATAGCCGTAGCTGCCGTCCTCGATACGCTTGAGCGCTTCTTCGATCTTGCGGATCAGTTTGCGCTCGCGGTCGCGGGTGCGCAGTTCCAGGGAGAATTCCTCTTCCTGGGTGGCGCGATCGTTGGGGTCCGGGAAGTTCGCCGCCTCGTCCTTCATGTGGGTGACGGTACGGTCGACCTCTTCCATCAGGTCGCGCTTCCAGCTCTGCAGGATCTGCCGGAAGTGTTCCGACTGCTCCTTGCTCATGTACTGCTCGCCACGCTTGGCGATGTAGGGCTGGACATTGCGCGGGCCGGCCAGGAGGCTGCCCGGTTCGATGGCGTCGTTATCGTCAGAGTCAGTCTGCAACGTGGGAATCCGTGTGGAAGGGGACATCTGGGCTTCTGCGGCGCGGGGTGCCGGCGGTGCCTGCCGGGAGACCCTAGCTGCGGGAGCAACCGCAGCGGCTTGCGCAGCCGGGGCACCCGGGGCAGGGGCGGCGACCGCGGGTTTGCGCGCCGTGAGGGGGGTCTTTGTCTTCGAGGCCGGGCTTGCGCCGGGCTTGGGCTTTTCCGCCGGCTTGTGCGCGGCGGTCACCTTGCGGGCAGCAGCAGCCGGGGCCGGCCGGCCGGCCGCTTTCTTGGCTTTGGCTACAGGCTTGGGTGCAGACTTCTTGGCGGACATCAGCCGACCCTCAAAAGTGACGGGTGTGACGAAGGACGCGGGATTATACCGGCGCTCTCAGGGGAGTACAGGGATGTGTGATGGATGCCCGCAATCCGCGGGTCGCGGGAAGCTCAGGGCAGGGCGACCGGGGCGGGGGCGGCCCAGCCGGGTTTGCGGCGCTCCACCACCACACTGGTGTAGATGCCGCCGCGGACGTTGAATTTCGCCATCAGGCGCAGGAAGCGCGGGGAGAGGGTTCCCGCCAGGTGGTCGGCGATCTCGTTGGTCACGGCCTCGTGGAAGGCACCGCGGTCGCGGAAGGCCCAGATATAGAGCTTCAGGGATTTAAGTTCCACGCACAGCCGGTCCGGGACGTATTCCAGCTCCAGGGTGGCGAAATCCGGCTGGCCCGTCTTCGGGCACAGGCACGTGAACTCCGGCAGCGTCATGCGGATGGTGTAGTCCGCTGCCGCCGGGCTGGGGAAGGTCTCGAGTTCTGTACCAGGTCTTGAAGGCATGATGTGTCCGGATATTTTATCATGCCCGCACCCGCGTGGCCTGCAAGGCGCGCCGGGTCATCAATTCTTAGGGGAATCTCCTGGTAGACACAAGATGCGGCTGACCAAGATCAAGCTCGCCGGTTTCAAATCCTTCGTCGATCCGACCACGGTCAGTTTTCCGAGCAATCTCACCGGCGTCGTGGGTCCCAACGGCTGCGGCAAGTCCAACATCATCGACGCGGTGCGCTGGGTGATGGGCGAGCTGTCGGCCAAGCACCTGCGCGGCGATTCCATGGCCGACGTCGTGTTCAACGGCTCGGTGAACCGCAAGCCGGTGGGTGCGGCCTCCGTCGAACTGGTGTTTGACAACAGCGACGGGCGCATCACCGGTCCCTACGCCAGCTACAACGAGGTGTCGCTCAAGCGCGTGGTGTCGCGCGACGGCAGCTCCAACTACTACATCAACGGCGCGCGCTGCCGCCGCCGTGACATCACCCAGCTGTTCCTGGGCACAGGGCTCGGGTCGCGCAGTTACTCCATCATCGAGCAGGGCATGATCTCGCGCGTCATCGAGGCCAAGCCCGAGGACATGCGGGCGTTCATCGAGGAAGCCGCCGGCATCTCGCGCTACAAGGAACGCCGCAAGGAGACCGAGTCGCGCGTATCCGCCACCCGCGAGAACCTCGAGCGCCTGCAGGACGTGCGCGACGAGGTCGAGAAGCAGATCCGCCACCTGACGCGCCAGGCCGCCACCGCGCGCAGGTACCAGGGGCTGAAGGAGCGGGAACGCCGTGCCGTGGCGGAGCTGTTCGCGCTGCGTCTGCGGGACCTGGATTCGGGTGCGGAGGTGCACGACGGCGCCATGCGCGAGTGCGATCTCGCCATGCAATCGGCCCTGGCCGACCAGCGTGGCGCCGAGGCCTCGCTGGAGAAGCAGCGCGGCACGCATGGGGAGCGCGCGGAGCAGCTTGCCGGCGTGCAGGCGCGGCACTATCAGCTCGGCGCTGACATCACCGGCGCCGAGCAGGCGCTGCGTCACACGCGCGAACTGCGCGAGCGTCAGCGCAATGACCTTGCCAAGGCGAAAGAGCAGCTGGCGGAAACCGCAGCGCACATCGCGCGCGATGAACAGCAGCTGTCGCAGCTGCGCGCCGAGATCGAGTCGCTGGCGCCTGCGCTTGCGCAGGCCGCGCAGGCGGAGCAGACGGCCGGGGAGTCGCTGGCCGTGACCGAGCAGCAGCTGTCGCAGTGGCAGCTGCGCTGGGAGGAGTTCATCCGCTCGCTGAGCTCGGCCAACCAGGCCACCCAGGTCGAACGCGCGCGCATGGAACAGCTGGACGGGCAGCTGCGCCGCCTGGCCCAGCGTTCCGAACGGCTGTCGGTGGAGCGCGAGCAGCTGGCGGCGCAGGACGGGGGTGCACAGCTGGATGCTCTGGCGGAGCGCGAGGCGCAGACCCGCGCGCATGCCGAAGAGGTGTCGCGCAACCAGTCCGAAGTGCAGGCGCGGGCGCAGAACCTGCGCCAGGAGCAGCGCGCCGCCGAGCAGCGCCTGGAAGAGGCGCGGCGCGAGCGCGAAAAGCTCCGCGGGGAGCTGGTGGCGCTGGAGGCCATGCAGAAGGCTGCGTTGAGCCACAAGGCTTCGGGCGTCAACGACTGGCTGGGCAGGAGCGGCCTGGGCTCGCGGCCGCGGGTCGCGCAGCAGCTGGAAGTGGCGCAGGGCTGGGAACGAGCGGTTGAGACCGCCCTCGGGGACTACCTTGAGGCGGTCAGCGTGGAACAGCTCGACGGGGTGGAGTCCTCGCTGGGCGCGCTGTCCTCGGGCCGTGTGATGATGGTGGAGGACGCGGCCGCCGACCCGTCGGTGTTCGCCGGAGGCTCTCTTGCCGCACAGATCATCAAGGGGCCGGCCGCCGCCGCTGCGCAGCTTGCCTGCGTGCGCACCTGCGAGACGCTGGGCGAAGCGCTGCGCCAGCGCGCGCATCTGGGAGCCGGGGAATCCTTCATCACCCGCACTGGCGAGTGGGTGGGCAGTGGCTGGATGCGTATCAGCCGCGGCCAGGACCCCCATAGCGGCGTCATCGAGCGCGAGCAGCGCCTGAAGGGGCTGCGTACCGAGCTGGTGCAACGCGAAGGCAGGGTGGTGCAGGCGGATGCCGATCTGGCCGCGGTGCGCCGTTCGCAGGCCGAGGCCGACGCTGAACGCGACCGCCTGCAGGCCGCCATCCAGGCTGCGCACCGTGATCACTCCGATGCACGCAGCAGGCTGGAAGCGGCCAGGGCGCGCGCGCAGGAACTGCGCACGCGTGGTGAGCGGCTGGAGAGCGAGGCGATCGAAGTGGCGCGCGAGACCGCGACGGCATCCGAGGCCATCGCCCGTGCCCGCGAGGTCCTCGACCGCGGTCAGGCCGCGCTCTCAGGCCTGGAGTCGCGCCGGCCGGAGCTGGAATCCGAGCGCGAGCAGCGCCGCGAGGCCGTTGCGGGTGCGCGGCAGCGCTCGCAGGCGGCCCAGGCCGCGAGCCGCGACCTGTCCATCCGCAGTGAGTCGCGGCGCTCGCAGGAACAGCAGCTCACGGTCGGCCTCGGCCGCATGACCGAGCAGCGCGGCCAGCTGCAGAGCCGCTGCGATGAACTGGAGGCAGAGCTGGCCGGTGGCGATGCGCCGGTCGGTGAACTGCAGGCGAAGCTCGATGCGCTGCTGGCCCGGCGCCTGGAGGTGGAGGGTGCGCTTGCCGACGCACGCCAGGCGCTGGAGGAGGCCGAGGCGCAGATCCATGCCCTGGAGGCGGCGCGCAGCTCCGCTGAGCGGCGCGTCTCGCAGGCGCGCGATGCGATGGAGCAGGCGCGCATGGCCGCGCAGGAGACGCGCGTGCGCCGCGAGTCGATCGCTGAGCAGTTCGGCGCCACGAACTTCGATCTCGCCGAGATCAATCAGGGGTTGACGCCCGAGGCCACCGTGCCGGGCTGGGAAGAAACCGTCAGCGGCCTGCGCGCCGACATCGACAAGCTGGGCTCGGTGAACCTGGCGGCAATCGACGAACTGCGGGAGCAGACCGAGCGCAAGGAGTACCTGGACCGGCAGTTCGCGGATCTCAACAGCGCCCTTGGCACCCTCGAGGAGGCGATGGGCAAGATCGACAAGGAGACGCGCAGCCGCTTCCAGGAGACGTTCGAGAAGATCAACAGCGGCATGAAGGAGAAGTTTCCGCGCCTGTTCGGCGGCGGACACGCGTACTTGGAGCTCGTCGGGGACGACGTGCTCAATGCCGGGGTGTCGGTCATGGCGCGCCCGCCGGGGAAGAAGAACAGCACCATCCACCAGCTCTCGGGCGGGGAGAAGGCGCTCACGGCCGTGGCGCTCGTGTTCTCCATCTTCGATCTGAACCCCGCGCCGTTCTGCCTCCTCGATGAGGTCGATGCACCGCTCGATGAGCACAATGTCGGACGCTTCTGCGACATCGTGCGTGAGATGTCGAACCACGTGCAGTTCATCTTCATCACGCACAACAAATCCACGATGGAACTCGCCTCGCAGCTCCTCGGCGTGACCATGCACGAGCCGGGCGTTTC
>DAIDKA010000241.1 GCA_027451085.1 Gammaproteobacteria bacterium | reverse complement strand
CCGGCTTTCTCCACCGCCTTCACCCACAGGCTGAAGCCGATCACCGTGGCTTCCATGGGGTCATTGAAAGTCCGCTTGGGGTTCTTGATGAACGCGTGCCACTTCTTGATCCAGGCCTTGTTCGCCGGGGTGTCGATGCTTTCGAAATAGTTCCATGCCGCCAGGTGGCCGACCAGGGGCTTGGGGTCCAGGCCCGACAGTTCCTCCTCGCCCACCGAGAAGGCGACCACCGGAATGTCCTCGGCGGAGATCTTCTGGTTGCCGAGTTCCTTGTAGAACGGCACGTTGGCGTCGCCGTTGATGGTGGAGACGACCGCGGTCTTCTTGCCGGCCGAGCCGAAGGATTTGATCCTGCTCACTTCGGAGGTCCAGTCGGAAAAGCCGAACGGCGTGTAGTTGACGATGATGTCCGACGCAGCCACGCCCTTGGACTTGAGGTACGCCTGCAGGATCTTGTTGGTGGTGCGCGGATACACATAGTCCGTGCCCTCCAGCACCCAGCGCTTGACGCCCTGGGCCATCAGGTAATCGACCGCCGGGATCGCCTGCTGGTTCGGTGCCGCGCCGGTATAGAACACATTCCTGGAGGACTCCTCGCCCTCGTACTGCACGGGATAGAACAGCAGGCCATCGTCCTTCTCGAACACCGGCAGCACGGACTTGCGGGACACCGAGGTCCAGCAGCCGAACACCACCGACACCTTGTCCTTCTCCAGCAGCTCGCTCGCCTTCTCCGCAAACAGCGGCCAGTTGGACGCCGGGTCGACGACCACGGGCTCGAGCTTCCTGCCCAGCACGCCGCCCTTCTTGTTCTGCTCCGCGATCAGCATCAGGACCGTGTCCTTCAGCGTCGTCTCCGAGATCGCCATGGTGCCCGACAGGGAGTGCAGCACGCCGACCTTGATGGTGTCGGCGGCGTCAGCCATGGAGGCAGCAGCAGCAAGCACCACGCCCACCGCAGCCGGCAGCGCCCGTCTCAGCAGACCCGTATTGAATTTCTTCATGTCATGTTCCTCGTGAATCCGTGTTGTGGATGTGTTCTCAAGCGGTCGACGCGCAGCCCTACATCTGCACCTGGAAGCTCACCCCGTAGACCTTGGCGCCTGGCATTCCCATGTCGAAGGTCTCGTCGTGGAAGTAGAGTCCCGTGCGGAGGTTGAATTCCTTGATGATGTAGTTGAACTCGACGTCCTTGGTCTTCTGCGTGTAGCTGTCCGCGCTGTTCAGCGTCACATCGGTGCTGGCGTACTTGCCCAGGATCTGCACCTTGCCCGGCCCGAGCGGCCGCGGGAACAGGTAACTGACAAGGCCGTAGCCGCCGTCGTTCGAGCCGGAATTGCCGCCGAGGCCGGCGAGGTGGTCGTACCTGGCATACTCCGCCTCGAGCGTGAACACGCCGGAGTTGCCCGGCAGCCGCTTTTCCAGCAGGAAATCCGCGCTGTAGTCGGAATTGCCGCCGCGTTCCTGCCCGACAACACCCACGGCGAGGATGTCCTTGTCACCGTAATAGGTGCCGTTGAGGTAGTAGCCCGGTTCCGGATCCCAGAAGTCGACCATGACGCGCTCGGCGACGATCACGCTGTTCTGTCCGGCCACGGGGTCAGGATCATTGAACAGGCCGGCACTCACCTTCACCGGACCGAACTGGCCCCAGTAGGCCACGCCGTCGGTGCGGCCGGCGGCCGTGGAGGAGTAGCCATCCTGGATGCCGTCGGTGTAGTTGCCTTGCTGCAGGTTGGAGTAGTAAGGGCCGTACAGGTTCGCGCGGTCCGACGGCGCCAGGAAGCGGCCGGCCCAGATGTTCAACTGGTCGCTGAACTCAAAGCGGACGATCGCATCGATGACGCTGACCTGGCTGGTCGTGTTGTCATAGTCGGAATCGAAGGTGAACTTGACGGTCGGGGTTATCGAGCCGTTGATGTACAGACGCACATCGTCGAGGCTGAAATCGTCCTTCGTCGGACCGCCATCCGGATTGTTGTGATTGTAGCTGCCGATGGCGCCCGCACCCACGGTGATCGGCGGCAGGCTCAGATCGTCGGCCAGTGCCACCGCGGCTGTCATCAACGCAGCAACACCGAGGGTGGCCACCACCACCCGGGGTATGCGCGCACCTTGCTGGTGCGGCTGCGGCGCACCGGCACCAGCATTGGTGCAGCCTGCACGCCGCATCAGACCGGACTTGGACCTGTTCATTCTGTAGCTCCCTGGAGTTGTTGGTTTTCATGCCATGGACCCCTGAATCCATGGCCCTTTCAAATCCTGCGAGGCTATGCTGTGAGAGACATGGCGCCCGGACCACGGGGCATTTGACGTAGAGGCATGGGGCATTTGACGTACACCGGTCGTGAAGGCGCGCGGGATGCCGCATCGTCGCTGCAGCGGGTCGACGGCGCGGCACTGCTGGCCGTCGCTGCCAGCGATGACGGCGGCGGCCGCGTGCGCGACCTGTACCAGCGCGCGCCCTGCCGGCTGCTGTTTCCGGATGACGAACCCGGCGGGCCGCTGCACGCAGTGCTGCTCACCACCAGCGGCGGCCTCACGGGCGGCGACCGCATCGCAATGACGCTGGAGGTGGACGCGCGCGCGCGCGCGGTGTTGACGACGCAGGCCGCCGAGAAGCTCTATCGGACGCTGCCGGAGGAGGCCGCGACCTGCATCGAGGTGAGGGTGAAGGCAGGACCCGGCGCCTGGACGGAATGGCTGGCGCAGGAAACCATCCTGTTCGATGGCGCCCGGCTGCGACGGCGTTTCAGCGCGGACCTCGCAGCGGACGCCCGCATGCTTGCGCTGGAAAGCGTTGTGTTCGGCCGCACTGCCATGGGTGAGAGCTTCAACAGCGGCTTCCTGCACGACGCCTGGCGGGTGCGCTGCGGTGGTCGGCTGCTGTGGGCCGATGCCCTGCGCCTGGAGGGCGACCTCGCGCAGGCGCGGCACCGGCCCTGGGGCATCGGCGCATCGGTTGCCTGCGCCACCCTGCTGTACGCGGGCGCCGACGCCGCGGCATTACTCGAGCCCGTGCGCAATACGTTGATTGGCGTAGCGGGCGCAGGCGCCACGCTGCTGCCGGGCTTGCTTATCACCCGCCTGTGGTCGGAGGATGCAGCAGCACTGCGCGCGCAGGTCACCCGCCTGGCCGCACTGGTGCGGCACGAGGCGGGCGGCTGCCCGCCGCGGCTGCCGCGCGTCTGGCACTGCTGACACATTCCGAGGACTGCGATGAACCTGACACCACGGGAAAAGGACAAACTGCTGGTCGCGATGGCGGCCATGGTCGCGCGCCGCCGGCTCGAACGCGGCGTGAAGCTCAACCACCCGGAGTCCGTGGCGCTGATCACCGATGCGGTGGTCGAGGGCGCCCGCGATGGCCGCAGCGTGGCGCAGCTGATGCAGTCCGGCGCCCAGGTGCTTGGGCGCGCACAGGTCATGGACGGAGTGGCGGAGATGATCCACGAGATCCAGGTCGAGGCGACCTTTCCCGATGGCACCAAATTGGTCACGGTGCACCAACCTATTGCATGAGCCCACGATGATTCCCGGCGAACTCCTGATCGACGACGGTGCGCATGAACTCAACCC
>DAIDKA010000240.1 GCA_027451085.1 Gammaproteobacteria bacterium | reverse complement strand
CAGGAAGCATTGGGCATCGTGACTTTCTGCCTGTCGCCCATCGTGCCGCACGTGTGCCATGCGTTGTGGCAGGCGCTGGGTCACGAGGGGGCGCTGATCGACCAGCCGTGGCCGGCGCCGGATGCGGCCGCGCTGGTGCAGGACGAGGTCGAGATCGGCGTGCAGGTGAACGGCAGAATGCGTACGCGGCTCACCGTGCCCGCGGACGCCGATGAGGCGGCGGTACGCGCCGTGGCGCTGGCGGACGTTCAGGTGCTGAGGCACACCAACGGCGCCGCACCCCGGAAGGTGATCTACGTGCCGCGCAAACTGGTCAATATCGTTGTCTGAGCATCCTTGTTCATTGCAAAAAGCCGTGTGCGACGCTGCATCCCCGCCCGGCGAAAAGCGTGGTTTGCGCCGGGCTTCACGACGGGCACTGCTGGCCGGCGTCGCCGCGGCGTTGGCGCTATCGCTTTCGGGCTGCGGCTTTCACCTGGAGGGTCGTGCGCCGCTGTCGCCGAAGTTCAAGGTCACCTTCGTTGACGCCAAGGACGTGCAGAGTGATTTCGTGCAGGGTCTGCGCAAGGCGCTGCTGATCAATGGCGCGGAACTGACCCAGGACGGCAGCCGGGCCACTGCCGTGGTGCATGTGGTGACCGACAAGGCCGTGCAGCGCGTGCTGTCGGTGTCCCCGGACAACCTGCCGCGCGAATACGAGTTGACCTACACCGTGCGGTTTTCGGTGAGCGCCAATGACAAGGACCTGCTGGATGAGCAGGAGGTGTCGGCCAGCCGCGAGTACAGCTTTGACGTCAACGAACTGCTGGCCAAGGACAACGAGGAAGCCGTCCTGCGCCAGGCGCTGGCGAAGGACCTGGTCGATATCATCATGCGCAGGCTGTCCAGCCTGCAGCACTAGCGGTCCCGCACGCCAGCTGCCATGGATGTGCAGTCCCGCCCGCAGTTCAAGCAGGATGCGCAGGTGGCGCGGCTGTCGGGTATCGACCGGGTGGCTTTTGCGCTGGTACTGCACCGCTACGGTCTGAGCCTCAAGCTGCGGGCGCCGCAGGAGGACATCCCTGGTTCGTTCTGGGGGGACAGCGAGGCCGGCCTCGTCGGCGACAACCTCTACGTGCGGCTCGACACACCCGTGCACTCGGCATTGCACGAGGCCTGTCACTACATCTGCATGTCCCCCGAGCGCCGTACCGGCCTGCATACCGATGCGGGTGGCGATGATCCGGAGGAATGCGGGGTGTGTTACCTGCAGATCCTGCTTGCCGGCCTGCTGGCGGACGTCGGTTCAGCACGGCTGATGCAGGACATGGACGCCTGGGGCTACAGCTTCCGGCTGGGCAGTACGCGCGCCTGGTTCGAGGGCGATGCCGAAGATGCGCGGGCGTGGTTGCGCGCGCACGGCATCATGAATGCAGCAGGGGAGCTTACTGGGGACGTTAGGGGGTGACGCCTTGGTGTCCGGCAGATGCCCTTCAGGCCGCGGGCCGGTGTAGTACCTGCTGTGGCATGTTGCGCAGCCAGTCGATGCGATCCCAGCGCGACCGGGCCCAGAAGCGGAACACCGGGATGAGCAGCGCCTGGGCCGTGATCAGGTACAGCAGCGCGTAGACGGTGCCCACCAGGATGTCGGGCAGCCGCCAGCCTTGGATGCACAGCAATCCCAGGTAGAGGATGGCGGCTCCGGGAACCAGGGTCAGAAGCCCGGCCCTGGCCACGATCAGAGCGGGAGCCCCCAGCAGCAGGCAGAACAGACCCGCCATCACCAGCAGGATGACGGCCACTCCCAGCATGATGCGCCAGCAAAGGGCTTCGACCGTCATGAACAGGCGCCGCCGATCGAGACCAGCTTTCAGCCACAGATAGCGTGCCCGCCGGATCATCGAGGCCGCCATGGCGAAGATGATGGCGGTGCCCATGAAACTGAGCATGCTGATCAGAAAGCCGC
>DAIDKA010000239.1 GCA_027451085.1 Gammaproteobacteria bacterium | reverse complement strand
ACCGCGGCCAGGACCGGGCCGATGGAAAGCTGCAGCAGTGCGAGCGACATCGCCGTCGCCTGCATGCCGTTCAGGGTGCGTGAAACCATGGCTCGAACGTTCATGAAACCTCCCTGGGAAATGAGTGCGCAGTGCGCGCGGGAAAGTCTCGGAGCGTCCTGTTGCAGGCAGGTGATGTTTGGTTGACACCTTGTCATTGGTTGGAGACGACGGGATCGACCTGGATGACTCCCATCATGCCGGCGTCCTCGTGTTCCAGCAGGTGGCAGTGGTATACGAAGGTGCCCACGCTGTCCGGGTCGCGGAAATCCATGCGCAGCCGGACACTGGGGTATTGCAGCATGCGGCCGTTGTAGTAGGGCACGTTCACGGTGTCGCGCAGGAAGGGTTCGTTCACCGCAACGCCGTTCCAGTCCATGAGCAGGAAGTGCAGCTGGTGTATGTGGAAGGTATGCAGCTCGGTCGAACGGTTCTCGATGATCCAGTCCTCCACGTCCCCCTGGTGCGCCACGATGTTGGGTCCGTCCGCGGGATCGAAGGCTTTCGGGGTCTGGCCGTCCACGGTGATGTAGAAAGTCGTGGCGCTGCCGGGGTCCTGCGGGTTGTCGAGCTTTTCTGAAAAGTACAGCTTGCGCACGCGTACCGGCTGGACATCCCCCAGCCAGGGCAGCGCAGGCTTTGGCAGCGGCGGATGTTCGGCCGGCAACGCTGCGGGTTCCCGCGCATCGGGTGCGGTTTCGATGCGGGCCAGCGCCCTGTTGGGATCGTTTTCACCGCCCTGGCCGGTATCCACCGTGCGCGTCACCAGCAGCGCCGGCACTACGGCGGGCGGTCCATCGACGATGAACTCGACGCGGCCACCGGGAGGGATGCCGATGTGGTCCACCCGGGCGACCGGAGGGGCCGCGTCCGCACTGGCGTGTGCGGGCACGCCGTCGATGGCCACCACGCTGATCGGCTGTGGCTTGCGACCGAAGATCAGCGCGAGGTTCAGATAGGTCACTGCCGAGGCGTTGAGCACCCGCCACAGCTCGCGCGCACCCGGCTGCATGCGGATGACGGCCGGCAGATAGTCCGGGTAGGGCACCGGCACGAAGTTGATCGACAGGTCCTTGGCCGGGCGGCCGAAGCCCGTGCCGTTGTTGGCGGACTCGCCGTCGCGGTCGATCAGGGTCGGGGGCACCTTCGGTTCAGAGGGATCCGGCGGTGCCGCCGGGTTGATGAGGTCCTGGTCGCGGATTACCAGCACGCGCGCCGGGAGTCCGGCCGCATCGGGCACCGCCCGTTCGATGCCTTCGACAATGAGCGCGCCGGAGGCGCCGCCCAGCACCTGGGGGCTGCTGAAGCCATGGATGTGCGGGTGGTACCAGTACAGGCCCGGCGGCTGGTTGTCGGGGATGCGGAAGCGGTACTCGAACGCAGGATCGCCTGGCTGGATCGAGGTCCTGAGCACCTCGTCCTGGTGGCAGAGTGCCGGCACGGACAGGCCATGGAAGTGCAGGTTGGCGGAAGTAGCGCCCATGACACCGCTGGTGCAGGGGTCGGCATGTCCGGCGGGTCCCATGTGCATGTTGGGGTCATGGGTCACGCGCGTGCCCGTGTCATGGGTCATCGGCGGCGGATCACCAGGCGCCGAGGTCATGGCATTGGTGAAGCTCAGTTCGAGCAGGTCGCCCGGGTGCAGGGCCAGGGTCGGAGATTGCGCGCCGTTGCCGGCCATGTAGCAGTAACGGGTGGTCTTGTCCGGACCCGGGTAACGCAGGATGCGCAGGTCCAGTTTGAGCACGCCGTCATGACTGCGCAGTTCCGGCGGCTGGGAGACGACTGAACCGGGCGCGGGACGGGGGCACCAGTCCGTGGCGTGCGCCGGAGACAGCACGATGGCTGCCGCGAGCAGGAAGAAAAGCCGGTGCACGAAGGTTATTTGCGACGCGGCCGGTCGTTGCCGGAGCCGTCATCACGTGCGTCGTCATCTTCGCCGTAGACGGGCAGGGTGGTCTCGGGGTCCGGTGCTTGCGCACTGGGGAGGGCTTCAGGGGGTGCGACGGCTGCGGCTACCGGCAGTGGCGCGGGAGCCTGCGGCTGTGGGTCGGTGACCAGCGCCGGTGCTGCCTGTGGGACGGTTGATGCGGTCCGCGCCACGGGCGTGACCAGCAGGTTGCTGCGCCAGCCTGTGGCCGGTGGCATCGGCCGGTTCTGCCAGGACACCACCTCCAGGGTGAGGACAAAGCCGGCGATGGCGAGAGCGGGGGCGATGAGTCGGGCGCGCATGCGGTACACCCCGTGAGGCGATGACCGCTGGGATGATATGACCGCATCATGAAGGTATGGTGGCAGCGCGGCCGCCCAGCTAACAGCCGTCAAAAACCACGCTTTTTGACGGCTGTTCCACCCTGCAGAAAGCGCCGCAGGCGACTTTCTGCCGAAAACTAAGGTTGCTGGATCAACTCCATCTGGTTGCCGGCAGGATCAGTGGCGATGCCAAGCGTGATCCGGCCGAAGTTGATGGGCTTGCCGATCTTGCCGCCGGCCCCCGTGATCGCCTCGCCGGTGGTCTTGAGGCTCGCGACGTTCAGAAGCAGGTGCGGCACCGGATCATTGAGGCTGTCGGCGCGGTGCATGATGACGATCTGCGCGGCGGGGTTGGCCTTGGCGGCCTGCGCGTTCGCGCCGAAGTTCAGCATGATTTCGATCTGGCCGCCGGGCAGGTTCACGCGGTTGACCTCGACCAGGCCGAAGGCCTGCTCGTAGAACCTGGCGAGTGCCGCGACATCCGGCCCGCCCACGCGCGCCCCGCTCAGGGACACTGCCTGCTGCGCATCAGCGCCCGCCGCGATCAGACATGCCGCGCCGGCGAAAGCCAGCTGCCGCAGAGTGTTCTTCATACCGTTCCCCTTCAGATTTTATGTTACAGATTGGAGGTGCTGGAAGAGTTTGGAGTGCTGTCCGCGTTTGATCAGCGGGTGTGCCCCTGGACCAGTTCGATCCGGTTGCCGGCCGGATCGATGGCGACACCGACCGTGAGCGCGCCGTAGGTGTGGGGCGCGCCGGCCATTTTGCCGCCCGCCCTGACGACGGCGGCAGAGGTGCCGAAGTTCAGAGCGATCTCGGCCTTGCCGCTGACACGGGTTGCGGACAGCGACACCGGGTCTTGAGCCTGCGCGTGCAGGGCGAGCAGGCCTGCCGCGAGTGTGAACGCCAGCCGCCGAAAACGAGTCGTCATCCGCTTCCCCCTGTTTCAGGATAACCAGTTGTGTGCAGGCGCGCGCCAGGAATGATAGCGCGCGCAGGCCAAGGGGTGCGGGCCCACGGATGGGCCGGCATAAAAGAAAACGCCGGCAGCGCTTGCGCGCCGCCGGCGTTTTCGGCGGTCCCACCCCTTCAGCAGGGGCGGGGTGCAGCAGGTCAGGCCGCGGGCTTGTTGGCCTTGGCGATGACCTCGTCGGCCACGTTGCGCGGCACCGGGTCGTAGTGCGAGAACTCCATGGTGTAGGAGGCGCGGCCGCTGGTCATGCTGCGCAGCTGACCGATGTAGCCGAACATCTCCGACAGCGGCACGTGCGCCACCACTGCCACGTTGGTGCCACGCTCGAGCTGGTCCAGGATGGAGCCACGGCGGCGGTTGAAGTCGCCGATGACATCACCTAGGTGATCGCCCGGGGTTACGGTCTCGACCTTCATCACCGGCTCGAGCAGGATGGGGCCGGCTTTCTTGATCGCCTCGCGGAAGCAGGCCTTGGCGGCGATCTCGAAGGTCAGGGCGTTCGAGTCGACGTCATGGTAGCTGCCGTCCGTCAGGGTGGCCTTGAAGTCGACGGTCGGGAACTTGGCCAGTACGCCCTGTTCCATCTGGATGCGCAGGCCCTTTTCCACTGAAGGCACGTACTCGCGTGGCACGGAGCCGCCGACGGTCTCGTCGACGAACTCGAAGCCCGCGCTGCGCTCCTGCGGCTCGAAGGTGATCCACACCTCGGCGAACTGGCCGGAACCGCCGGTCTGCTTCTTGTGGACGTACTGTTCTTCGACCCGCTTGGTGATGGTTTCGCGGTAGGCGACCTGGGGCTGACCCATGATGCCCTCCACGCCGAACTCCGTGCGCATGCGGTCGAGCGTGACCTCCAGATGCAGTTCACCCATGCCGCGCAGAATGGTCTGGTTGGTGTCGCGGTCCGTCTCCAGGCGCAGCGAGGGATCGGCGCGGACCATCTTGCCCAGCGCGGCGCCGAACTTCTCCTGGTCGGTCTTGTTCTTTGCCTGCACCGACACGCTGATCACCGGTTCCGGGAAGCGCATGCGCTCCAGGATCACCGGGTTCGCGGAGTCGCACAGCGTGTCGCCGGTCTCGGTCTCGGCGAGCGAGACCAGGGCGATGATGTCGCCGGCGCGGGCCTCCTCGATGGCGTTGGCCTCCTTGGCGAACATCTCCACCATGCGGCCGATCTTCTCGCGCTTGCCGCGGGTGGAGTTCTGCACCGACGCGCCCTTGGCCAGCACACCGGAATAAACGCGCACGAAGGTGAGGGCGCCGTAGGCGTCGTTGATCACCTTGAACGCCAGCGCCGAGAACGGTTCCTCATCGGAGCACTTGCGCTCGCCGTTGGGGTTGCCGTCGGCATCCACGGTCTTGATGGCCGCGACGTCGGTGGGGGCCGGCAGGTAGTCGACGACGGCGTCCAGCACCTGCTGCACGCCCTTGTTCTTGTACGAGGAGCCGCACAGCACGGGATTGAAGGCGGAGGCCAGGGTGCCCTTGCGCAGGCACTTCATCAGCACTTCCACCGAAGGCTCCTTGCCATCGGTCAGGTAGGCCTCCATGGCGGCCTCGTCCTGTTCCAGGCAGGTGTCGACCAGCTCGGTGCGGTACTGAGTGATCTTCTCCAGCAGCTTGCGGTCGGCCGGAATGGTGACGCCCACCTTGTCGGCCAGGTCCGGAGTGATGTCGAGCCTGGCCCACTCGGCGTCCTTGTCGTCCGAAGACCACACCAGGGCCTTCATGTTGACCAGGTCGACCATGCCCTTGAAGTTGTCTTCCGAGCCGATCGGGATGTGGATCGGCAGGGGGCGGGCGCCGAGGCGCTTCCTGATCATGTCCACGCAGCGCTCATAGTTGGCGCCGCTGCGGTCCATCTTGTTGACATAGCAGATGCGCGGGACGTCGTAGTTGTCGGCCAGGCGCCAGTTGGTCTCTGACTGGGGCTCCACGCCTGCCACACCGTCGAACACCACGACCGCACCGTCGAGCACGCGCAGGGAACGATTCACCTCGATGGTGAAGTCCACGTGTCCCGGGGTGTCGATGAGGTTGATCTTCTTGTCGCGCCAGAAGGTGGATACCGCGGCGCTCTGGATGGTGATGCCGCGCTTCTGCTCCTGCTCCAGATAGTCCGTCGTCGTCGACGTCTTGAGATCCTTGGTGTCATGGATGTCGATGATCGTGTGCTTGCGCCCGGTGTAGTACAGGATGCGCTCGGTCGTGGTGGTCTTGCCGGCGTCTACGTGGGCGATGATGCCGATGTTGCGGATGTCGGCAAGGGCGGTGGTGCGGGCCATGTCAGGTTTTCCGTGAATGTGGGTATGTCGCGCCGGGGGCATCTGCCCGTAGGGCCGGCATGGAACCCCCCATTATACGGGAAGTTCCTGTCCGTTGGTCGGGACGAAATCCTTTACAGATCAAGCTGCTGCTTGAGCTGCAGTTTAAGCACCTTGCCGGGTGTGGCGTTCCGCGCAGATCCAGCCGGGGGTGGGCGGGTGTAGAGTGCTGTCATGATTGCGGCAACGCCTGCCCGCGCGGACCTGTCCTCCTCCGCCGACCGTGGGTTCCTGTCCGTCGCCCTGCCCCTGGTCTTCACCGCTGCGGTGCTGCTTGGGCTGACTCTGACAAGCATCTGGATGCTGTCTGCCCTGCGCGCCTACGCGCACGGCGAGGGATTGTTTTCCAAGGCAGAGCGCCAGGCCATCATCAGCCTGAGCCAATATGTCACCCTTGGTCGGCAAGCCGACTACCGGCAGGTACGCCGCGAACTGGACATCCTGGCCTGGGCGCGCGCCGCCCGCGAGGCTCTGCAACGGCCTGAGCCTGATTTCGAGCTTGGCCGGCACGACTTGATCCTGGCCGGGAACGATCCGCCCGATGCCCTCAAAATGGTACAGCTGTTCCGCGCAAGTCATGCCCTGCCGCAGATGGCCCGTGCTGTTGCCCTGTGGACCCGGGGGGACACCTACGTGGTGCGCATTGACGAGGTGGCGGAGCAGTTGCATGGCCTGATCGTGCACGGTGACACCGATCCCCGGCAGGTGAACGAACTGATGGAACAGGCCCAAGCCCTGCATGCGCAGGTTGCGCCGCTGGAGGCGCAACTCGCGGACTCCGTGAACGATACCGCACGCGAGACGGCGCTGTTGCTGGCCGCCGTGGTGGCGCTGTCCGCCACGGGCATGGTGGTCGCCAGCCTGCTGATCACGCGCGCCGGTCTGCGGCGCGGTGAGCGCGTGGCGCGGGAGTATTCCGACCGGCTGTCCCACCAGGCCACACATGACGCCCTCACCGGCCTGTACAACCGCGCGGAGTTTGAAACACGGCTGCGGGAGGCGATCGAGGGTCGCAGCCGCACCGGCCTGGCCTTTGCGCTCATGTACTTCGACCTCGACCAGTTCAAGGTGGTCAACGATACCTGCGGGCATGCGGCCGGTGATGAACTGATCCGGCAGGTGGCGTCGCTGGCGCACGAGCGGTTGCGTGACGGTGATGTTCTGGCGCGGTTGGGCGGTGACGAATTCGGCGTGCTGGTGCGCGACTGCACGCCGGATCACGCACTGCACCTGGCCGGGCGCCTGCGCGAGGAGGTGGCTGCGCTGCGCTTCCGTTGGAAGGAGCGGGTGTTCGCGGTCAGCGCCAGCATCGGCGTGGCAAGCCTCGATCAGACCCTGCTCAACGTCGAGGAGGCCCTGGCGGCCGTGGACCGGGCCTGTTACGTGGCCAAGGAGAACGGCCGCAACCGGGTGCACCTGTACCTGCCCGATGACCACCAGACGCAGGCCATGCGCGGGGAGATGCACTGGGTGGAACGGCTGCATGCTGCCCTGGAGGGCGACAGCTTCTTCCTGGTGGCGCAGGAGATCCGGCCGATCGGGCCGCGCGCCCGGCAGGGCACGCTGGTGGCGCCGCACCGTCATTTCGAGCTGCTGCTGCGCCTGGCTGGCGCCGATGGCCCGCCGGCGGTGCCAATGGGATTCATTCCGGCAGCCGAGCGTTATGGTTTGATGCCGCGCATCGACCGCTGGGTGGTTGCGCGGGCCTGCCGTGAGCTGAGCCAGCTGCGTGACCGCGGCTTCGAACTGCCTACCTGCATGGTCAACCTCTCCGCGACATCTGTCAGCGATCCGGGGCTCGCGGACCATATTGCTTCCTGCCTGCAGGGGCTTGGCATTGCCGGCGTGCATCTGGGCTTCGAACTCACCGAGACCGCCGCCATCGGTAACCTGGGCAATGCCACGCGGCTGTTCACCCGGCTGCGCGACCTGGGTTGCCCCATCGCGCTCGATGATTTCGGCAGCGGGATGGCCTCCTTCGCCCATCTGAAGACCCTGCCCATCGACTACGTGAAGATCGACGGCGGCTTCATCCGCGACATCCGCGATGACCCGGTGGATTTCGCGCTGGTGGAGGCCGTGCAGCGCATCGGTGACGTGCTCGGTTTCCAGACGGTGGCCGAATGGGTGGAGAACCCCCAGGTGCTCGATGCGCTGACGCGCATTGGCGTGGACTTCGCGCAGGGGTTCCACATCCACCGGCCGGAGCCGCTCGCGGCGGCCATGGCGCCTGCGCTGAACGGCGGCTGAAGCCTGTACCCTCGGTCAGTGCGAGGGTTGCGCGGGTTGCGCCGTTGCCGGGGCTGAATCCAGGTCGCCGATGCGCATGCGGACGCCGCCGGTCTTGGGGTCCTCGTATTCGCGGTTGGACTCGCAGACGTATTCGAGCATCTTGTAGCCGGGCTTGCGCACGTACTGCCAGCTGAACTTCCAGGGCTGCGTCAGGTACTGCGGATCAGTCACGGTCACGTCGTCCTCCAGCATGCCGCCCGAAAGCGGGTGGATGCGTTCGTCGATCTGCATGCCGGCGCTGTGGGGGGCGCCGCGGAAGCGCACTTCCTCCTTGATTCCGACGGTGTTCACCACCAGGGTGTCACCTTCCCAGTGGCCGACGGAGTGGCCCCAGAAGCCAGGCTCGGCGTCATCGATCGCCAGCTGCTTTTCCCCCAGGTAGACGCGGCGTATCTGGCGGTAGGCCTCCTGGATGATGGTGATCTGCCCCGGGGTCTGCAGGATTTCCATCGGGAACATCGCCATCATCATTGCCGGCATGCCGTCGGGCAGGCACTGCGTATAGCCGCTGTACAGGGGCTGGCCGCGTGCGTCGGCCTCCCGCGCCTTGCGCTGCTGCGTCAGCCATTGGTCGAGGTACGGCTGCTTCAGCGGCGGTGGCGGCGTCCGCGCCGCCGAGGTGACGCGCGGGTCGAGCTTCACTCCGGGGGCATGGTCCCAGGTGCCCGTGAGGTCGGGGGGGGAGGCGCAGGCGGCGCCTGCAGCGGCGATGACGCCAAGAGCGAAGCCGGTGCGCAGCGTCTGTTGCAGGGAGATCTTCATTTGATATTGGCCTCGCCTGCGGGAGCGCCGTTGTTGAACTGGCGCCCGTCGGACAGGGTGACCTGCTTCAGCAGGCCGCCCGACTCCCCGCTGCGCAGCGGGGCGATGATGGTCGTGATCCTGTCACCGACCTTGATCATGTTGAACCTCCAGCCGGAGCGATCGAGGATGCCCGGATTGGCGCACTCGATGGTGTAGTGCTTGAGCCCGCCGTTGTCGCCGGGAACATCCATGTCGATGTAGACATGGGGGTTGGTCCACTGGAACTGGGTTACCGTGCCCGTGAGCTTGACCTGGTGGTCGTGATCAAACATGGCAAAGGAATGGTGCGCCAGCGCCGGTCCGGCCAGCACCGCTGTCAACAGGGTCAGCCTCGATGCGTGCAGTTTCATGTCCGTCCCCTCATGTACGGTGGCTGTGGACGCCACCTTTTATCAGCAGGGCCAGAATAGCATCAGCGACGGACGGGGGGATGGCCTCAGCCGCGGTGCCGGGCGCGCGCGCCTGAGCCAAACCCTTGAACCGCGGCGGAACCCCTGCGGGTATACTGAGAAGCTTGGATCCACGCTTCCTCAGGACGGCCATGACCACCGCGAAGATCATCTACACCCTGACCGACGAGGCCCCGGCACTTGCCACCTATTCCCTGCTGCCCATCGTGCAGGCCTTCACCCGCAGCGCCGGCATCACGGTCGAGACCCGCGACATTTCGCTCGCCGGCCGCGTGATAGCGAACTTCCCGGACAACCTGACCGCCGCCCAGAAGCAGCCCGATGACCTGGCCGAGCTGGGCGCGCTCACCCTCAGGCCCGAGGCGAACATCATCAAGCTGCCGAACATCTCGGCCTCGCTGCCGCAGCTGAAGGCGGCCGTCAAGGAACTGCAGTCCCAGGGCTATGCGCTCCCGGATTATCCGGAGGATCCGCAGGATGAGGCGCAGAAGAAACTCAGGGCACGCTTTGCCAGGGTTTCGGGCAGCGCAGTCAATCCGGTGCTGCGCGAGGGCAACTCGGACCGACGTGTGGCGAACGCCGTGAAGACCTACGCCCGCAAGCACCCGCACTCCATGGGCGCCTGGAAGTCCGATTCCCGGACCCACGTGGCCAGCATGGAAGACGGGGACTTCTACGCCAACGAGCAGTCCGCGTTCGTGAGCAGCGCCGGCACGCTGCGCATCGAGTTCACCGACGCGGCAGGCAAGGTCACCGTGCTGAAGGAAGGCATCAAGGTGCAGGATGCCGAACTCATCGCCTCGACCTTCATGTCGGCCGCGAAACTGCGGGCGTTCTACGAGGCTCAGGTTGCCGATGCCATGGCCAGTGGGTTGCTGTTGTCGCTGCACCTTAAGGCCACGATGATGAAGGTCTCCGACCCCATCATGTTCGGCCACGCGGTCACGGTGTACTACAAGGACGTCTTTGCCAGGCACGCGGCGCTGTTTGCCCAGCTGGGTGTGAACGCGGACAACGGCATCGGCGATGTCTACGCGAAGATCCAGTCCCTGCCGGCGCAGCAGAAGGCGCAGGTCGAAGCCGATCTCACCGCCACCTACAAGGCGCGGCCGCCACTTGCGATGGTGGATTCGGCCAAGGGCATCACCAACCTGCACGTACCCTCGGACGTGATCATCGATGCCTCCATGCCGGCGGCGATCCGCGCCTCCGGCAGGATGTGGGGACCGGACGGCAGGCTGCACGATACCAAGGCCCTGATCCCGGACCGCTGCTATGCCGGCGTGTACCAGGCCGTCATCGATGACTGCAAGGCGCACGGCGCGTACGACGTCGCCACCATGGGCAATGTCAGCAATGTCGGTCTGATGGCCCAGGCGGCCGAGGAATATGGCTCGCACGACAAGACATTCAAGATTCAAGGCAACGGCACGGTGCGCGTGCTCGACGATTCGGGCAGGGTGCTGACCGGGCACAATGTTGCGCACGGCGACATCTGGCGCATGTGCCAGACCAAGGACCTGCCCGTCCGCGATTGGGTGAAGCTCGGCGTGGCGCGCGCGCGCGCCACCGGCCAGGCGGCCATCTTCTGGCTGGACGAGCAGCGCGCCTACGACCGCAACCTCATCGGCAAGGTCAGAACCTGTCTCAAGGACCACGACGCCAGCGGCCTGGACATCCGCATCCTGTCGCCGGTGGAAGCCTGCAAGGCCACTGTGCAGCGCGTGCGGGCAGGACAGGACACCATCTCGGTGACCGGCAACGTGCTGCGCGACTACCTGACGGACCTGTTCCCGATCCTGGAGCTGGGTACCAGCGCCAAGATGCTGTCCATCGTGCCGCTGCTGGCCGGTGGCGGCATGTACGAGACAGGCGCCGGCGGGTCGGCCCCCAAGCACGTGCAGCAGTTCCTGGAGGAAAACCACCTGCGCTGGGACTCCCTGGGCGAGTTGCTGGCGCTGCAGGTGTCGATCGAGGACCTGGGAGCGAAGACCGGCAACAAGGCTGCGCTGGTGCTGGCCAAGGCGCTGGACGAGGCCAACGGCAGGTTCCTGGAAAACGACAAGTCACCGCAGCGCTCGGCCGGTGAGCTGGATAACCGCGGCAGCCACTTCTACCTGGCTCTGTACTGGGCCCAGGCGCTTGCGGCGCAGACGGCGGACGCCGCACTGGCGGCGAAGTTCGCGCCTGTCGCGGCCGCGCTGGGCCGGGAGGAGGGGCGCATCGTTGACGAACTGAACTCAGCACAGGGCAGACCGGTCACGATCGGCGGCTACTACCACCCCGATGCGCAACTGTGTGCCACGGCCATGCGGCCGAGCGCGACGTTCAACGCCATCCTCGCGCAGCTGGGTTGAAACATCCTTGGAGGGTGTGTCAGCGGACGCTGCGCACCCTCACCGGGTACGGCGGGCAGCTGCTGCGCACCCCGCGGCCGCAGGAGCGCGCCCTGAGGTCGCGGGTAAGGCAGATGCGCACCTCGGACAATTCGCCGCGGTTGCACGACACTTGCACGGCATTGCCCGGGATTCCCGGGTTGGCGGACTGGAAGGCGGCGATGATCCGGCTGCCGGTCAGGGACAGGTCGGTACGCGGCGCCTGCAGCACCGCCGGGATTTTCGTGAACGCCAGGGCGCGGTCCGCGGCCTGGAAATAGCCCTGAGGGCCCAGGCCGCTGCAGGTGCCATGACGTTCCCACTCATGCTGCACCAGTTTCGGACTGGGGTAGATGCGCGCGCCCAGCGCAAAAGCATCGGGCGTCAGGCGCGGATCGCCGCAGAACTGCGGATAACCACCAGTGTCGAACTGCGGCCACAGGCCGTGGAGCACGAAACCGTAGCCCCGGTCCCGGCACTGGGCTCCATCCCGGG
>DAIDKA010000238.1 GCA_027451085.1 Gammaproteobacteria bacterium | reverse complement strand
TGCTGGTGGTGATTCTGGGCGACTGCTGGAAGCGCAATGATCTGGGTCGTGCTACCGCATTGCTGCTGATAGCCACCTGGCTGCCCGGCGAGGTTGCGTTCACGTACCTGGCAGCGGCGCTCGCCTGCCTTTGCGCCCTCGGTGCCCCTAAGGCGATTGATCAACGACAGCAGCGCGTCGTTTTGATCGGATCAGCGGCCGCACTGGCGCTGGTGGGCATGCTGTATTGCGCGGAGTTGGACCATGCGGTTCATCAGGCCCGGATGCTCCAGCCCGCAGCCTCCCGTCTGGCGACTTACATCAATCAGGCCCGCACTGTCACAGCTGATGGCGCCCTCTGCGCGTGTCTGCTGGCGCTGGTATGGCTGGCGCAGACGCGTGCCACACACAGGGCGACCGTCCTGCTGACGCTGCTGGGGGCCGCCGCCGTGCTGACCCTGGCTGCTGATTCCGCGTCCTCCTGGACACACCGGCAGTACACGGCTGCGCAGGCCGCGGCTTTCAAACCCTGGCGCCGGCTCATTCCGCAGGACGCGCAAGTGCTCTGGCCGGATGACGCGCCCGATATTGCCTGGTACTGCCTGCACCGGGCCAGCTACTGGTCGCTGTTGCAGATGGCAGGTATGGTTTTCTCCCGTCAGGACACGATGATTGGCACTCACCGCGAGGACGCTGTGGCGACGCTGAAGAAGTCCCTCGACGCAACGGCAGAGCGCCTTCCCACAACCGGGAATGCAGAGGCCGCCCGCGTGCGCGAGGAACTGTGCGCTGTACCTGATCTGGATTACTTCGTCACCCGGCGCGACTTCGGCCCCACGCCCTATCCGGCCATTGCCCTGCGGCAAGGCGGTCGGACCCGCACCCTGTACCTGTATGAATGTGCAGGCCACCACTCCAGGCCTTCGGGCCGCCAGCCATCAGTCCAACCATGACATCCCTCCACCGTGCCGAGGCAGCCCCCCGCGCCAGACCCTGGGCCCTGGTCGGCCTTGGATTATTCATCCTTGCCCTGTGGCTGTTGCTGCACCCGTGGCGTGACTTTGCCCAGGACGGACAGATTTACGCCCTGTTTGCCATGGCGCGGTTGTATCCGGCTTCTCTGGGATCGGACTTCTTCGTCCGCTACGGCGCACAGGACCACTACACGCTGTTTAGCCCGCTGTATGCAGCTGCAATACGGCTGCTGGGGTTGGATCAAGCCTCCGCGCTGCTGACTGCGCTCACCCAGGCCGCCTTTTTTGGCGCCTGCTGGCGCCTGGCCCGACTTCTGACCACCAGGGACAAGGCCTTGCTGGGCCTCGGGCTACTGGTCGTCCTGCCGGACTGTTATGGTGCTGAGCAGGCCTTCGCCTACACGGAGCCCTTCCTGACCCCGCGTCAACCCGCTGAGGTGTTCGTCCTGGCGGGCATCGGCTTCGCCCTGACCCGGCGTCGCGCTGCCACCAGCGTGTGCCTACTGGCCGCGGCACTGCTGCATCCCATCATCGCGGGCGCCGGCATCGTGTTCTGGCTGCTCTACCAGTTTGCAGCGCCGCATCCCCGCGTCACGGCCTTCGTCGCCATCACAGGCACCGCCTTGTGTGCACTGCTCGCCCTGCTGCCTCATGGCCCACTGCCTCACTTCGACCGGGATTGGCTGTTCTCCCTGCAGTCCTACATGCCCTTCATGTTCCCTTCCCTCTGGCGGCCGGGGGATTGGTCATGGTCACTGCCCGGTCTGGTCACCCTGGCCGTTGGCGGCTGGAGCAGCATTCAGCCAGCGCTGAGAAGGCTATGTGGGGCGGCGCTCGTTACAGCCATCGCCGGACTCGTCCTGACCCTCATCGGTGGCGACGTGATGCATGTGGTGCTGGTGACCCAGATGCAGATGTGGCGCTGGTTATGGCTGTCCGGATGCTTGTCCGTCCTGCTGCTGCCGCTGATCCTGGGGGATCTGTGGCAGCACGGTATGCGAGGCCGCGCGCTGGCCGCACTGCTCGTGTGCCTGCTTGTCGCCCAGGGAATATTTGCCTGGTGGCATCTGGCCACCACCACACCGGTGGTGGAATCACATTTTGCGGCGCGGATCGGACAACTGCGCGTACTGGCATCCAATCCGCTCCTGAGCGCAGGTCTGCTGGCACTGCTGTGGCTGGCGGCCCTGCACGCCAAAGACCGCGACGCCGTGCTGCTTGCCGCGTTGGGTGCCACCGCCCTGGCGGCTGTCGCACCGTATGGAGTGTTCATGTGGACCCGGGAACCGCATCCGCCTGGCGCAACGGCTGCCTACGCGCCCTGGCGCAACGTCATCCCGCGGAGCGCAGCGGTGCTCTGGCCGGATTCGCCCCCGCAGCAGGCATGGTTCGCCTTGCATCGGGCCAGCTACTGGTCCCTGGTGCAGATGGCCGGTAGTGTGTTTTCCCGGCAAGAATGGCAGACCGGCCTGCGGCGCCAGCAGGCCGTGCTGAACCTGGTTCCCTCCCTCGACGGCACCGACGTGGACGCCACGCTACGGAATCTGCCGAAACTGCAGCCCAGGGCAGCATTGACCGCACTGTGCTCCATACCGGATCTGCAATACTTTGCCAGCTGGCGCGACCTCGGCCCCACACCCTACCCGGTGCTGATGCAAATCCAGCCCCGGCTCCGCGGTCCTGCGGCCCTGCGGCTATATCGTTGTGCGCATGACACCGGCTGAAGACAGATCACCGATCGGCACCAATCGCTGGGCGCTCGGGGGCCTGGGACTGTTCATCGCCACATTGTGGATGCTGAACCGCCCCAACCGCGGCGTTGCCCACGACGGCATGATCTATGCGCTGTATGCCATGGCGCGGCTCTATCCGCAGTCACTCGGCCACGACTTTTTCGTCCGTTACGGCACCCAGGACCACTTCACGGTCTTCGGCCCGCTCTATGCGGCGGCAATCCGTCTGCTTGGACTGGATCACGCCACGGCACTGTTGATCTTCATCAATCAGCTGGCATTCTTCGGCGCCGCCTGGTGGCTGATCAGGCGCTTCGCCGCGGCTGACAAGGCGCTGCTGGGTGTC